>CAYJTX010000100.1:0-9686 GCA_964372615.1 uncultured Bacteriovoracaceae bacterium
GCTGGGCACGGTGGATCTGCTCCTGCGCTGCAAGCAGGTGACCCGCACGCTCCCCGCGATCTCGGACCGGCTGGGCCAGGACGTCCGCACGAACAGCGAAACCCTGCTCGCCGTCACCGAGCCCGCTGCCGGGGCCGGGCGTGCCTACTCCGAGGGGCTCACGATCTCCTCCATCTTCCATCCGGACGAGCAAACCCACGTCGAGCCCGTCAGGTACTCGAGGGGCTCGAACCTCATGCGTCTCTTCGCCTGGGTGCTCACGAACGGCGAGAGCCGGCTTCCGGCCCCGCTCAAGCTGGCGGTCTCCGTGATACGCCGGCCGCTCGACGCGCTCCAGCTGATCCTGACCCGCCGCTGGTCGGAGAAGAGCGTCGCCCTCCTGGTCATGCAGACGCTCGACAACCGCTTGCGGTTCACGCTGGGGAGGAATCTCCTCACCTTCTTCCGCAGGAGGATGACGACGGCGCCACAGGAGGGCGCGGCTCCTGTCCCGGCGTGGATCCCCGTCGGCCACCGGATCGCCCGGGCGTTGGCGAAGAAGGTCGGGGGAATCGCCCAGGGCGGGGTCACCGAGACGCTGCTCGGCATCCCCAGCACCGCTCATATCTTGGGAGGCTGCGGAATCTCCGATGACCCGGCGCGCGGGGTCATCGACTCGCGCCATCAAGTCTTCGGTTACCGCGGCTTGTACGTCTGCGACGGCTCGGCCGTGCCCGCGAACCTCGGCGTCAACCCGAGCCTGACGATCACTGCCCTCGCGGAACGCGCGATGAGCTTCATTCCATCTCGCCACGCTCCGGACGTTGGAGCACAATCAGGACCGGAGGGCTGAGACGTTGACGAAAGAGCGAAGGACCGGGCTCACGCGACGCGAGCTCTTTCGCGGGGCCGCGGCCGGGCTGGCGGCGGCCACCATTCCCGGAGCGCGGGCTGCCGCTCCGGCGCGTCCGGGCGTCCCCTATCGCTTCCTCTCGGAGCCGCTCGAGGCGCTTCTCCCGAGCTACGATTTCGCCGTCATCGGCTCAGGGTACGGCGGCTCGATCCTCGCCGCCAGGCTGGCCGAGAAGGGCTGGTCGGTCAGCGTGCTCGAGCGCGGACAGGAGTGGCCGCCCGGGTCCTTTCCCGAGGGTCTCGGCGACGTCGTCCGCGCGACACGTGCGCCATGGAATCCGAAGGGGCTCTACGATTTCGTCCGGCTCGGCAAGATGACGTTCGTCGTCGGCTCCGGCCTCGGTGGCACGTCGCTCATCAACGCCAACGTCGCCTTCGAGCCGGATCCGTCGATCTTCGACTCGCCCTACTGGCCCGAGGAGATCCGCCGCGAGCGCGACGGCGGAAGACTCAAGCGCCACTTCGACACGGCGAGGGCCATGCTCGGGGTGGAGCGGATTCCTGAAAACGCCCTTCCGCCCAAGGCGGAGCTGCTGCGGAATCTCGCCGAGCCCCGCGGCGCGCGCCATCTCTACCCGGAGCTCGCGATCAACTTCACGAGGTACGATCAGGAGCCCAACGCCGAGGGCGCGTGGCAGGCTCCGTGCAGCCACTGTGGCAACTGCATCGCCGGCTGCAACGTCGGCGCGAAGAACACGCTGAATTTCAACTACCTTCGCCGCGCGAAGGCGCATGGCGCCTCGCTCTTCACCGGCGCCGAGGTGGAGCTGCTTCGAAAGCTCCCCGCGGGCGGCTACGAGATCGTCTTCAAGCGGGGCTGCCGGGCGCCTGAAGGTGGGCTCGTCGCCTCGAACGTGGTCATCTCGGCCGGCGTCCTCGGCTCATCGGAACTCCTCCTCCGATCCCGCGCCGCGGGGGCGCTCTCGCTGTCGGAGCGGCTCGGCGAGCGCGTGTCCGGAAACGGAGACTTCGTCGGATTCGCTTACAACGGCGACGCACCGTCGCATTTTCTCGGACACCGCCCCGCCTCCGGGCGTCCCACCCTTCCCGCCGGGCCCATGATCGCCTCGGCCGCGGACTACCGCGACACCTCGGGGTTCGTCATCGAGGAGGGCGCTCTTCCGATCGCGGTCGTTCGCGCGTTCAGGGTGGCGCTCGCCCTCTCCGGCCTCTCCCGCGGCCGCGCTCAGCGCAGGCGCGCGCTCCGCGACCTGGTCGACCGGAAGGAACGAAACGACGGCGCCCTCAACCACTCGCTCTTCTTTCTCGGAATGGGCCATGACGATTCGGGCGGGAGGCTCACCCTCGATGCCCACGGGCAGCTCGGCTTCGAATGGAGCACCCTCTCCTCCCTTCCCGTCCTGCGCAAGCTGCGCGAGGAGATGACCGCGTACGCCGCGCGGCTTGCCGCCCGCAACGTGAAGCTGGTGCGCGAGGGCTCCGGCGCGACCGTCCACCCGCTCGGCGGCTGCCCCATGGGCGACGGACCCGACGGCGGAGTCGTTGACCACCTGGGCCGAGTCTTCGACCCGTCGAGCGGTGGCCTGCACGAGGGACTCTTCGTCGCGGACGGCTCGATCATCCCCGCGTCCGTCGGCGTAAATCCGATGCTGACGATCTCGGCGCTCACCGAGCGCATCGCCGAGGCGATCTCCCCCAGGTGACGATCCGGGCTTGCCGGCGGAATTCAAGGGCCTGAACCTCCTTGTAGGAGAGGTCGTTCACCTGAAAGGAGTCTCCCAGGGCCCTGGCGCTCGGCAAGAGGCTGACTCAGGAGGAGCGATCTCGCTTACGACAGTACACGTTGGGTGGCGCGCCGCTTTGGTCTCTCATGACCCGGAGGCTAGTTGCTCGACGGCGTCGAGGTCCGAAGCGCTGAGCTCAAGACCGGTCGCGGCGAGGGCCTCCTTCATATGAAGAGAATTCGTCGTGCCGGTCATCGGCACCATCCCTGATCGCATCGCCCAGGCGTAAATAACCTGGGCAGGAGTGGCGCCCACGCGCTTCGCGATCCCAGCGACCACGGGAGAGCCGAGAAGGGGGGGCCGCACGAGATTGAAGGCTTGGTAGCAGACTCCAAGCCTTTTGCAGAGGCCCCGGACACCACGGTCCCAGCCGATGGCGGGGTAGCAGCGGTTCTGGAGGAACGAGGGTTTTACGCTGGAGCCTGCGTGAAGCACTGCGAGCTGGCTCAGGGTGAAGTTGCTGACACCGATTGTCCTCGCCCGACCCTCCTGGAAGAGCGCCTCCATCGCTTTCCAGGCCGCCCAGTCATTCTCGGTGAGGGTGCCGCCGGATTCAGGCCCGTGGATGAGGTAGGAGTCGAGGTACTCGGTTCCGAAGTGCTTGAGGGTGCTTTCGAGAGACTGGAGGACTTGGGTTTTGGTGGGTGCGTCTTCGTCGTAAGGGAGGCGATGATCCTGGCCCCCGATATGGGTGAATTTTGATTGCAGGAAAAGATCGGCTCGCGCGAGCGCGCCCGCCACGATCTCCTGCTTGACAGCGCGGCCCGCCCCTTCCTCGAAGTAATGCTTTCGCTGGTTGGCGGAGTCGATGGCACGGAAGCCGGATCGAAGAGCTTCGGTGACCAGGCGTTCGGTTTCGCCTTCTTTCCAGGCAGTTCCGTAGAGAATGAGCATTTGCACGGAGTGTAGTGGGCGAGGAGACCCAAGGCAATCCCCGGCGCGGAGCCGAGACCGCGGACATCCTGTTCTCGCTCGTCGAGTCGTGCAAGCTTAACCGGCTCAACCCACGCGAGCACCTCAAGCGGCTCGTCCAGGACCTGCACCAGGGCAAACCCGCCTTCACCCCGAAAGAGCTAAAACTCCGGCTGGCTCACTGACGGGGTTTGTCGATGATTTACGCTCTTCCAGCGGCATGATCCGGTTCTTACCCCCGCCACCTCCGTGTTTGTATGACCCCGCTCTGTCGTGCAAGGAAGAGTTTCAGCTGAAGTCGGAACCAGAGGTCTGGAGCGGCGCAATCGCGCCCACCCATCAGCGAATCCCTGAATCAACTTTTACCACGCTCACCGACCTGCGCAGCGGACGGCATTATTGTCGTAGCGGGCGTCGCCGATAACGCCACTGCTACCGTGGAAGACGTAGGCGCCATCATCGTAACTTGGAAGAAGCGACGACGACCAAAACCATTCACTGCCTTCATCACCCGTCGGGCGCTCGTAAGATCCATAGTTGTAATAGAAAGGCGTCTCATTCTTCGGCGCGACTTCATAAAAACCCTCGCGAGCAATGTCGCTCACACCTTTGGCGTTGAGCGCCAAAGCAAGTTGCTTGGCCGTGGGGAGGCCGCCGCGAGTGGCGCAGTAGCGGGCAGCTTTGTTCTGGGTCATCCGGAGAACGGAGCCATCGGTATTTCGGACGATCGGGCCCAAGGTCACCGTGGGCACCTGATCCAGGCGCTTTTCAATCTCAGCGACCTTTTTTTCCAGCTCTGCGATCCGGGCCGTTTGATCCTTGCATGCATCGCCTGACGCCTGCGCCACACGGGCCACACCGATCGACAGCGCACTGATCGCCAAAATTCCTACAAGGGCCGAGACCCGCTTCGACTTCACCATGTTCAAAACCTCCGAACGACTAAAAAGATTCATCAATTCAATGGGGCGCGCTATACACCTAGAATAACTCAGTGCAACATAATAATTGACTATATAACTCATTTTAGAAGCCGAAAAAATCTGGCCTGTCGTCGTCATCATCTTCATCGCGCCCACGACCCCTGCCGGGCGGTGGAAATTGCGCAAACGGACTGAAAAAGCCCGTCACGCTCTCTCGTCGCCAGAAGCTCTCGGGCCAGACGGCCATCGATTACACCTCAAGTCGAAGAGCTCGACCACGACCTACGACCAGATCCGCTACTGGGTCTCCGAGGACAGGAGGCTCGCCCTATAGGAGCTCGACGCACACGCCCGCTAAAGTCCGAGGGGTTTAGGTGCAAGGCCGGCGTTCGTCGCCTATGTTGCCAGTGATCGGTCAGGCCGCTCTTCGAAACGAGATCTTGGCTCGGTACCCAAGGGCCCCCAGGATTCGCAGCATGAGATCAGTTGAGATATCGTCGGTGTTCCGATTCACCAGCGCCGTAATCCGGGTTCGCGACGTACCAGCGAGCTTCGCCACCTGAGCATGCGTAAGGCTTCGTTCGCGGATAGCATCGACGATCTTGGAGTTGAGCTCAGAGCGAAGCTCCATCTCCATTCCCTCGGCCGGACTGAGGCCCAGAGCCTTCGCAAGCTCAGCGGCCGTCCTGGTAATCACGACTTTTGACTTTGCCATCTCAACATCTCCCCGAGGCGCTTCTGAGCGACCTCGATCTCTTGACGCTGCGTCTTCTCGGTCTTCTTCACGAACGCGTGAAACACGAAAATTCCAGCCACGGACTTCCGGAAGCAGAAAACTCGATAGGCTCCTGACGAGTCCTTGATCCGCAACTCGGCTGCTCCCAGAGCCACGATCGGCATCTCGCGACAAAGCGGGAGTCCGATTGTCTTGCCCTGCTACAGGTCGAAGATCGCCTTTCCCAGCTCTCGTTTTACCTCCGACGGAAACGTCTGGATGACTTCCCGTGCTTTCGGGTGAAAGAGAGCCGGCATCACAGCGCCTAATGTATCAGATCTGGGACACTTCGTCAAGAGGCAGCTCCCTGCGCTCTGGCTTCTGCCCACCAGGCCGAGATCACGAGGCTTCGCAGACCCGGGCCGTTTCTCCCGAGCAATGGAAATCGCGTGGCGTAGCGCCGGAGCGTCTCGTCTTCGAGCGTCGCGGTGGGAAACTCACGGCGAAGTGCCTCCTCCCTCTCTGTGGCCCCGAGCCTTTCTCGCGCTTCATCCTCCTGTGCGCGGAGGGCGGTCTCGGCCTCGCCTCCTGGACCAAGGAGTGGAAGGATTTCGTGGAGGAAAGCGGGCCCGGCGGGTTCGGAATCCGAAGCATCCTCGCTACGTGGCTCCCCCCTGTGCTGACACCTTCGTAAAGCGTAGGTCAACGGTTCGAGTCCGTTCATCGGCTCCATTCAAATCAGGTACTTCAGTACCGCGAAAACTCCCGCCCCGAGCGCCGCCGCGATCGGCAGGGTCGTCACCCAAGCGAGGACGATGCTCCCGATCACTCGCCATTGCGCCCGCCGATTAACCGCGCCGATCCCGAAGAGCGTCCCGCACGAGACGTGAGTCGTCGAGACGGGAAGCCCGAGCTTCGAGGCGAAGATCACGAGAAGGCCGGTCACCAAATTTGCCGAGAGGCCCTGGCCCGGACTCATGGAGGTCACGCGGAGGGACATCGTGTCGGCGACCTTTCTCGAGCTGAGCAGACCGCCGAGGGTCATGGCCATGGCCGCGCTGAGAATCGCGAAGCTCGGCGAGATCGCGCCGCCGATCAGGAGCGTCGCCGCGACCTTGGGCGTGTCATTCAGCGCGCGGGCGAAACAGACCGTCCCCCCGCTCAGGAAGTGGAGACCGTCGATCGCCAATCGCGCGGGAAAGCCCAGGAAACGGCCTTGATAGCGTTCCACGCAAACGGCCGGCCGATCGACGCTGATCGACGGCAGGCGGACCCGCGCCAGCGCCTGGGCCGCGCTCATCCCCTGCGGGACGACTCCGATGACTTCCGTCCCGACGCAGATGCAGGTTTCCTTTTCGACGCCGGATCGCTCCCGGACGAACCTCAGCGCCGAGTAGCCCAGGGTCGCCAGCGCCATCGCGACAAAAGGACTTAAGAGGAGGGGCAGAAAGAACGCTGTGCCCAGCCGGGAGAAGTTTACGCCTTCGCCCGACGCAAAGAAGCCTGCGCCGACCAGCGCCCCCGTCAGCGCGTGAGTCGTCGAGATCGGGAAACCGAGCATCGTCGCGAGCATGACCGTCCCGGCCGCCGCGAGCCCCACGGCGAGCGAGAAGCTCTTCATCGCCACCACCGTATCTGGAACCAGCCCCTTGCCGCTGAAAGTCGCGAGCAGCCCGTGAGCCAGCACCAGGGCGACGAGCGACCCCAGGAACGTCGTCGCGGCTGACCAGATCAGCGCGCGGCGGTAGGTCGTCGTGCCGCTGCCGAAGAGCGTAGCCACGCCTTTGAAACAGTCGTTGGCGCCGTTGGCGTACGCGAGAAAGATCCCGAAAACGACGGCAAGCGCGATCTCCATGATCCCTCCGCAGGTCCACGGAAAGTCTAGCCATGTCTCTCCCGAGGAATCGAGCCTCTTGTTTCGCCACAGTCTTACCCCTTGACTTGCCCGTGTCGGCGAAGACCTCTCCCCCCAGAGAGGGCCGCATCCAATCAAAATAGGTGAGAGCCCCCGGATATCTCCCGAGTCGTCAGACTGAAAGAGTCATCATCATGACGGTAGGAGGTACCCTTGAAGAATTTCAAGAAGTCCGGGTTTCTCGGCCTCGTTCTCAAGTCGACTGGTATCGCAGAGCGCTTTCACGCACGACGAGCCAGGATCGCCGCCCAGCTGTCAGCGAGGGTCGGAAGCCGAGCTCAGCCGAGCTCGCGGCCGTGTCGAACAACGCCGTTCCGAGACCCGATGACGGGGATCTGCGGCGACCAGGACGCGGCGAAGCCCCCGACCCTGCATTGCGAGTCCGACGGCGCTGCCTACGCGGTGGACTACTTCGGAAGACGCGAGTACGGACTCGCGGATTTCTGAGACGGCGTCAGCGTAATGGTGTAAGCGACCGTCATCGTCTCGCCGGGAGCAAGCCTCCGCAACCCCCACTCCGGACGATTGAAAGCATCGGTGCCGCAGCTCATAGGCTCAATCGCTATCGCTCGGCGCGCTTCCGCTCCGAGAGCGTCGCCCGTGTAAACGACCAGGTAGTCGAGCGACCGATCCATCGAGAGAGTCACCACGCGTCCGTCAACCGGGCTTCGCAGCCTGGCTCGAGCGATTCCGTCACGATCCCTGAGCAGCCTCGCGAAGCAATGATTGAGTCGCATCGCCCCGATCGCGCGTTCGCCCAGAAAGTCGAGCTCAGTCCCCTCGACCGGCAGAACTCTCCCCGTCGGGATGAAGCCGGGACCAAACTCGATCAGGCTCGCGCAGGGAAGCTCCAGAATCGCCTGCTCGACCGTAGCCAGGCCAACCTTGAAATACGGGTGAAACCCGATGCCAACCGGAGCAGGCGCCAGACCGGCGTTCCGAACCTCGGCGCGGATCCGGCATTCCAATCCACTCAGGCGGTATTCGAGGGCGCAATCGAGGGTGAATGGATATCCCTGAGCGGCAAGCTCATTGCCATCGAGCCGGGTTTGAAAGAGCGCGGACGCAGCTTCCTGGCTCACGATCTTCCAGGGTCTCGAGCGAGCGAAACCGTGAATCGCGTTCGGCCCTTCCTTGTCGTTACGTTCCATCTCGTGGCGTCTGCCGTCGAACTCGTAACACCCGCCTGTGATCCGACCTGGAAATGGCAGGAGCACGTCTCCCTGACCGCCTCTCTTGGCACCGTCTCCCGAGTACCCCCAAACGGCCTCCCAGGTGGGCGCGCCCGGAGTCTCGAGCCAAAGACCACGCAGTGACGCGCCGAGGTCACTCACGCGCGCGCGCAGGGTACCGGGGGATTCGGTGGAGACGAGCTCCAGCTCCATTTCAGTGGCTCACCGGGGGGAGCCGCTCAGGTGACTCATGAGAAAGACCACGGAAAAAAATATGATCTTTTTAGTTCTTACCATTCGATAGGCCAATGTCTCTAATATGCGCTGCATTAAGTATCCGCAGTGACTCTAGAAGTCCATAAACTTGGTAACTCTATAGATAATGCTTCGCATCTTTTGAGTGGGCTCATGGACTCCGACAATATAGCCCTAGCTGACCCTCGCCCGCCCGAGACGCAAGGTCGGGGTGTCGACCCAAGCGGAGTTCGGACCGATTCCATGAGCCAGGCGAAGCAGATTGAGCGGCGCCGGGTGAAACGGCATCAGCCGTGAGAGGCGGTTCCAGACCCAGGCTACCGCGTAGAGGCCCCGTGCCGCGCGCTTCCCGGCCGGAGCGCGCGCCGCCAGAAGCTTCTCGAAGCGACAGGCGGAGCCCCGCTCCTCGACGGAATCGTCGCCCGATTCCGAATGGATACTGCTCTAACACCCGGCCCGCAACTCACGCCAGAATCCTGGACGCCAACCCTGCCGTTCAGTAGCCTCCCACCCGGTGCCTCGGATACTCGCAGCTGAAAGGGCATGGATCCTCCTCGCGGCGGCGTGGGCCTTCGGCCTGGTGACCCTGGGGGGTGCGCCCCTGAGCTCGGATGAGGCGATCGGATTCGTTCTCGCTCTCGAGCAATGGAAGGGATTCTGGAACGGCGGTCCAGCTCCGTTCCTGAACCCGGTCCTCCCCTACCTCGGCCCTTACGACGTCTGGCTCGGGACGCTCTGGATCCGGCTCCTCGAGGCGCTAGGTCTCGAGCCGTCGCGCCTCCTCATCCGGGCCTTTCCCTACCTCCTCTCCACTCTCGGAATCTGGCGACTGTCTCGTGAGGTGGAACGCCCGGTGGCAAGGTGGGTTCTCGTATTCGGGCTGGCCCATCCGATGATTTTCATCCAGTCGCGGATGGGGTGGTGCGCCTCCTGGGTCATTGGCCTCTCGGCCCTGATGCTCGCCGAGGGCCTGCGCGGTGCAGGAAGTGGGAAACCGCGTTGGCTCCGCTTGGGAGCGCTCGCGGGAATCGCGTTCACGATCCATCCGGCATCGGTCGCGGGCGCGCTCGTTGCCGGCGCGGTCGCGCTCATGCCCTTCCGCCGAACTGCGCTCTCGCTCCACGCACTAGGAGGGCTGGCCCTTGCCTGCGCGCTGGC
>CAYJTX010000101.1:0-9646 GCA_964372615.1 uncultured Bacteriovoracaceae bacterium
CGAGCAGGATCTCCCGGAAGACCGGAATCCACCGCGGCCGGTTGAACGCGAGGACCGTGATACTGATCAGAAGCGCTGGAAAGACGAACTCGTGCGGATGGGTGAGGAACGTCCGGATCCCGTCGTTGCACATGCTTCCCCACGACGGCGTCGGGGGCGCCACTCCCATGCCGATGAACGAGAGGAACGCCTCGGTGAAGATCGCGCTCGGGATCGCGAAGGTGAGAGATACGAGTATGACGCCCAGAGTGTTCGGAAGCAGGTGCCGAAGAATGAGATAGATCGGCCGGGCGCCCAGAAGGCGGGCCGCGTGGACGAATTCCGACTCCCGGAGCTGAAGGATCTGACCGCGCGTCAGGCGCGCGGAGCCCGTCCACGACAGCGAGATCAGCGCGACGAGCATCGGAAAGATGCCGTCCTCCCCGGGGCCGGCGCCGAAGGTCACCTTGAAGAGGATCATGAAAAGCAGGAAGGGCAGCGCGAGCACGAAATCGGTGATGCGCATGACAACGTGATCGATCCGGCCTCCGAAGTAACCGGAGACTCCACCCACGAAGACTCCGATGAGAATGGAAATCAGCGGCGCGAAAAAGCCGATAAAGAGCGAAACCCGGGCGCCGTGGATCAGTCGGGCGAGGAGGTCGCGCCCGAGGTAGTCCGTGCCGAGGGGCCGGCCCTCGAGCCGGAGCTCGTCGCCTGTCTTGGCGTCGGCTCGCAGCGCCTGAGCCTCCGCGAGCGGAAGGCCGGGGCGGACGTCGATTTTCAGGGTCGTGAACTTCGTCGACTCCTCGCCGTTCTTCGCGACGACGGAGTAATAGAAGGTGCGGAGCTCGAGATTGAACGAATCCTCGTACGAGACCCTGTTGCCGGCGTCGGTATCGCCCACCGGGACGCCCAGGTTCTCGGTGCTGGTCGGCTCCGCGTCGCCCCGGTAAATGACGTAGGCGGCGGCGCCAGGAACCGCGGACCAGCGGAGCCGCACGGACTCCAACGTCGGTACGCCGACTGACTCGAGCTTCGCCGTGGCACCGAGGCCGGCGGGCGGGGCTTCGGGAGCGGCAGGCACGCCCGGGGCCAAGACCTCCTCGTACGGCGGAAGCTCGGGCAGAACTCGCACGAGCTGGGAGCGGGTCGGGGGCTGGGAGATTCGGCTGAGCTCCTGGGCGGACGGGTCGATCGACCACAGGGCCGGACCGATGCCCGTGAACGCGAGCAGAAGGCCAACGAGCACGAGTGAGATGAGCGCCTGTCGGTTCTTCGCCAGGCGAATCCAGGCGTCCTTCCAATACGAAAGCGAGGGACGAGCCGAGATCTCGACGGTGGCGCGCTTCGGGAGACGCTCAAAATCCTGGTTGCTGAGAGCGAGCTCGGTCATGTCAGCCGCTCTCCCGGGCGACGCTGATGCGCGGATCGACAAGTCCGTAAACGATGTCGACCAGGATGACCATGAAGACGAGAAACGCGCCGTAAAAGACGGTGAGGCCCATGATGACCGTGTAGTCGAGCTGCTGGACGGCCTGCACGAAGTAGCGCCCGAGCCCGGGGATCGCGAAGACGCTCTCGACGACGAAGCCGCCCGTGGTGATCGTCGCGATCGCGGGCCCGAGGACGGTGATGACGGGAAGGATGGCGTTGCGAAGCTGGTGAGAGGCGAAGATCCGGGTCGGTGGCAGTCCCTTGGCCTTCGCGGTCCGGATGTAGTCCTGATGCACGATCTCAAGCAACGACGAGCGCATGAGGCGCGTGAGGAACGCCATGGTACCGAGCCCCAGCACGAGCGCCGGCAGCAGCATGTGCTTCACGGTGCCCCAGCCGCCGACGGGAAGGATCTCAACGCCCGACTTCTGGTTAACCTCCGTCAGGACGTACTGGCCGAGGGCGGCAAAGACGAAATTCGGCACCGCGACGCCCAGGATCACGAGGAACATGACGAGCTGGTCGGACCACTTCCCTCGCGACAGCGCCGTGATCGAGCCGAAGAGGATCGCCCCGGCCGTCGCGAAGACGATCGCAAGGATGCCCAGGCTCGCAGATACGGGAAAGTGCTCGCGGATGATGTCGTTCACCGAGCGGTTCTGCTGGGTGAAGGAGATGCCGAAGTCGCCGCTGGCCATGTTTCCCAGAAACACGGCGTACTGCTTCCACACGGGCTGGTCGAGCCCGTACCGCCGCTCGATGTTGGCGCGGATCTCGGGGGTCATGGCCTTGTTGCCGGAGATGGGGTCTCCCGGAACCAGGTGCATGGCCGAGAACGTCACCGTGGCAATGAAAAAGACAGTCAGAAGGCCCGAGAGCACCCGCTTGAGGGTGTAAGCCAGCATTTTCCGTCGCTCTCTCCCGGGTCCGCGGTCACTTCACCGTGGCGAAGGTGAAGTCAGGATCCGGCCCGATCGGGTGCCGGACGACACCCTGCAGTCGATCGTGGTGCACGTAGATCACCGTGCGCTCGAAGAGGGGCAGGATCGCCAGCTCGTCAAGCGAGATCTTCTCGGCCTGCGCCATGAAGTCCATGCGCTGCTTCGGCACGGAGGTGGCCTGCGCCTTGCGGATCAGCTCGTCGACCTTGTCGTTCTTGTACTTGCCGCGATTGTTCTCGTTCCAGCTCGTCATGAGGTCGGCGAAGGTCATCGGATCCGGGTAGTCCGGTCCCCAGCCTGCCGAGACGATGTCGAACTCGCCAGCCGTCATCTTCGCGAGCCTTTGCTTGAAGATCTGCTTGTCGATCTTGAGGTCGATCCCGAGCGCGGTCTTGAAGATGTTCTGGAAGTACTCCGCCTCGCGCGCCGAGGTCGGCGTGTCGCCCGTAAGCCAGATCAGCGACGGCGGGCTCGAGAGCTTGAGCTCCTTGAGCGCCTGGGCGAGATGCTTCTTCGCCTCCGCCAGGTTCGGCTTGGGCATCTTGATTGGGTACTCCTTGCGGAAGGCGTCCTTCGTGCCGCGCACCCAGGAGGGGATGAGGGACACGCCCGGCTTCGTGCCCGGGATGCCGACGACCTTCTGGACGTACTCCTGGGGATTGAAGACGGCGGCGATCGCTTTTCGCAGGCTCAGGTTCGCTGAGGCCCTGCCCTCGCGGAAATTGAACTCCATGAAGAAGATGGAGCCGTCGCCGAAGTTGCGCATCTTGAACTTCTCGGCCTGAGCGCGGGGAAGGTCGTCCTTGGAGAGGCCGCCCAGGATATCGGTCTTGCGGTCCTTGAAGAAGTTGAAAAGGGCCGACGTATCGGGAGTGATGTACGGGATGTCGATCTTCTCGACTCCGATCTTGGCCTTGTTCCAGTAGTTCGGGTTCTTTTCCATCGTGAGCGCGGCCCCGTGCACCCACTTCGTGATGACGTACGGCCCGTTGAAAAGCATGTCGCCCACGTCGGCGGCGTAGCGGTCTTTCTTGTTCTCGTAGAACTCCTCGCGTGCGGGGCTGTAGGTCGAGAAGGCCGTGAGGCTGAGGAAGTAGCCGCAGGGCTTCTCGAAGGTGACCTTCAGGGTGTGCGGGTCAGGCGCCTGGACGCCGAGCATTTCCTTGTCCATCTTGCCCTGGCTGATCGCCTCGGCGTTCTTCACGGGGAAGAGGATGAAGGCGTACTCGGACGCGGTCTTGGGATCGACGGCCATGCGCCACGCGAAGACGAAGTCCTGCGCCGTAAGCGGCGAGCCGTCGCTCCACTTGACGTTCTTGCGGAGGTTAAAGGTAGCTCCCTGGTCGTCGATCGACCATTTCTCCGCGACGCCGGGAATGATCTCCCCGTTTTTTCCGTAGCGAGTGAGACCTTCGATCACGTGGCCGATGACGAAGAAGCTCACCTGGTCCGTGGCCTTCATCGTATTGAGGTTTGGCGGCTCGGTCGTAATGCCGAGTGTAACGGTCTTGGAGGTGCTCGCTTGGGCGAGGGGGCCGATCGCGAGAACGGCTAGCATCGCAGTCAGGAACGAGGCGTTCATCGAGGGTCTCACTTTCCAGTTTGCCAAGTTGGGTACCGAATGCGGGCCCGAAGCGGTCTTCAAGCCAGCGTTCACTCTCGTTACAGTCGACTTCGCAGGTGATCGCGTAAGACCGAGGCGTCTTTTGGCCCCGAATTCATTGACACGATACGCATTTTTTTCTTACCGGGGCCTGGCGCAAACCACCACAGATTAATGAGTGTGTCGCTCGATACACGCCCCGCGCGAACCATACTGGTTCGGTCCGCCATGAAGGACATCGTTCGTCAGAGCCAGGCTCCCCGCCTGAGCTTTGAAGACGCTGTGAGAAAGTTGATTCTCTGAGCTAGACTCGGCCCAGTGAAGAGCCTGGGCGTGAATGTCCGACGGGCTTGGGGCTGGCTCGGACGGGGCGCGGGTGGACCGCCGTGCCATGAGCGCGTGCGGTGGTTGCTCTTGCGCGGCCTGGGCCTGAGCTACGCGTTCGCGTTCGGGTCGCTCTCTCTTCAGATTCCGGGCCTACTGGGGCCGCAGGGGGTTCTTCCCGCCGAGAGCTGGCTCTCGTTTCTGAGGGAGCAGCTAGGCACGTGGAGTGCCCTGACGGGCTACCCGTCCCTGTTCTGGGTTACCGGCGCAGGCGACTTCGCGCTCCAGGCGGCCTGCGCGGTCGGCACGCTCGCCGGGCTCGCGCTCGCGGGGGGAGTGCTGGAGCGCCCTCTGGCGGTAGTCGCGTGGGCTCTCTTCGTCTCGCTCGCTTCGGTGGGTCGGGAGTTCCTCCACTTTCAGTGGGATAGCCTGCTGCTCGAGACCGGGTTCCTGGGGATCTTCCTGGCGGGCAGAGGGCCGACCTCAGGCTTCGTGATCTGGCTTCTTCGGTGGCTGTGCTTCCGGCTTGTTTTCGGGTCCGGTGTCGTCAAGCTTGCGAGCGGCGACGACGCGTGGGCCGGCTTGACGGCGCTGCGCTTTCATTTCGAGACCCAGCCGCTGCCCACGGCGCTGGCCTGGTACGCGCACCAGCTATCCGATGGATTTCTTCGCCTCGCGACCGCCGGGATGTTCGCGGTGGAGCTGGTCATTTCATGGCTGGTTTTTCTGCCGCGTCGGGCGAGATCCATCGCGGCTGCGGCCATGATCGCGCTTCAGCTCGGGGTCGCCGCGACTGGCAACTATGGGTATTTCAACCTCCTCTCGATCGTGCTGGCGCTCGCTTGCCTGGACGACGCGTCGATCGAGTTCGTCTTCCGTCGCCTGAACTTGGCGTGTTGCCTGCGCTACCTCGGGCCGGCGGCCACCCCGCTCAGGCCGAAGCGAAGCTTCGCGCGGGAGGCCGCGCGGGGAGCGATTTTCGCCATCCTCGGCGTGCTTGCGATCGGTGTGGGTGGCGGACGCCTCTACGGTCAGCTGGCAGGACGCCGGCAGGTGCCGGACATCGTGGCCGACGTCGCCGAGTATACCGATCGAGTTCGCCTGGTGAACCCCTATGGGCTCTTCGCGATCATGACCCGCGAGAGGCTCGAGCTGCGAGTGGAGGGCACGCGCGACGGCCGCGAGTGGAAGCCCTATCGATTCCGGTGGAAGCCGGATTCCGTTCACGACATTCCGGGCTGGGTTGCTCCGCACCAGCCGCGGCTGGACTGGCAGATGTGGTTCGCCGCGCTCGCGAGCTACCAGCCCCGCGGGTGGTTTGGCGCGTTCCTTCATCGCCTTTTGGAAGGATCGGCTCCCGTGCTCGCGCTGCTCGAGGATCACCCCTTTCCCGAGGGGCCTCCAGTGAAGATCCGGGTGTATGGGCAGCTCTTCCACCTGACGTCGGTCGAGGAGCGTCAGGCGTCGGGAGGCGCCTGGTGGCGAGCCGATCCAGAACGCGAGTTCGCGCCGGAGATGTCCCTCTACCCGGAAACCCGGGGTCGCTGACGCGGTCTACTCCGCGGCGGGCTGCTCGTTTGGGGCAGGCTGCTCAATCAGGGCAGGCTGCTCGCTCGGAGCGGGCTGCTCGGAGGGGCTTGCGAGCTCGCGCGCAGGATCGACGGCAGGAGCGTAGGCCTCGAGCACGGCCCGGACCTCGGGCCGGGATTGGGCTCTCAGTCCATCCCTGACGAACTGCGCGCGCTCCTCTTCGGAGCGGTTCACCTCGAAGAAGACATGAACGACGCGGGAGATGTGATCTCGCAAGGCCTCGGTGTTCTGGCTGCTCGGGACCCTCTGAACCTCCTGCGCAAGGACTCTTCCCAAGGCCGGTCCTAGGGCCTGCTGATCAGGTTCGCCCTTGGCGATCGCGGCAGTCAGGTCCAACATCGCTGCGCGCTCCTGCCAGGCGTCTTCGCCGAGCTCACTCAGGCCGGTCGCGAGCTCTTGGACCGTGGAGTCGCCCCTGGCGATCGCCGCCTCTATGATTTGTGTCCTCGTCGTCGCGTCGCCTGTCTCCCCCCCGATCCCGAGCGACAACCACCGGCGAAGCGGGGATTCGGGGCTGAGCGCGGCAAGGGAGGGGGGTAGACCGGGAGCAGCAGCGTGACTCGTGTCATTCGTCCTCGGGTCCGAAACCCGGGTTGGAAGTTTCTCCGATTCTGGCCGGTCTTCTCTGGTCCGCGTGAGCTGCCGAGCCGCTCCCGCCGACTCCAGGAATTTGGCGAAAGACAGGACAACCTCCTGGCCGCTCTGGGCCGACGCGGGCGCACGCGTGCCCTCGAGGAGGGTCCAGACCCACCAGCCGGCTCCCCCGACGACCGTGACGGTCGTTCCGATTCCGAGCACGATTCCCCAGACAACTGGCGCTAAGGAGGATTGGGTCGGGGCCTTGTCCATGCGGTTCTCCGTCTCTCCTATCGGAGCTGCGGGAACCGATCTTGAGCCGATCTTACCCTTCGTGATTGGATTCGGTCACGCGGAGCGGCGAAACCGGATCACTTTCCACAAATCCCCTCGAGCCACTTAGTAGGACTTTGATGCTGGGCCAGGCCGGTCAACTTGATCTTTCGGCTTTCCTGGTTCTGAAGCAGGAATGTTTTCCCCCTTGGACCCACATAGGTGCTGTCCTCACGGTAGACCGGGTCGTCGATCGCTAGCTGTGCAGGCACAAAGCGTGCGCCAAGGCTCAGGAACGCCCTGAGCATTTCTCCGGCCATCTCGGCGGTGAACTCCGTGAGGTGGATCAGTAGGATGTGCTTGATCCTTCGCTCACGGCCATAGATGACCTTGCTCAGCTCTTCGGAGAAGCCGAGCCGAGCTACCGCATGCACAATGAATCGTTCCTTGAGCTCCTTGAGCGCGGCATGATTTGCCGTGGACTTGCACCGGATGTAGGGCTCATTCCATCGCCAATCTTCGAGATCAACACTCACCTGGGCGGTCTTGTATTTGCGCTTTGAGAGGTAGCTTCTGATGGCATAGCGCTTCTCATTGGATTCGCCTTCATTCAAATAGGGCATCCTCAAGGTCTTGAGTTCTGAAATCGTCGAAACAAAATCGATGAGCATCGACTCGTTACTTTCAAGATCGTCGATGAAGTCTTGAGCGGAGACCTGAGCCAAGTCCTTGTGGGAGTAAGTATGATTTCCGAGCTTGTGACCCTCTTGCTTCCAGAGCCTGAGGATTTCCTCGCGATCCGCCATGTTCTTGACAAGGATTCCGTTGACGAAGCCGAATGCCTCCTTCACCCCGAGCGAGGAAAAAGCGGCGAGCATCTTTTTTGCGGACTCCATTCTTGATACAGTCGGAGATTCGGCACCGGCTGCAGGGAGATCGTCGACCGTGATCCCGATCTCGAGGGATGGGGCGCTTGGCTCCCGGGTGAGCTCAGCGGCCTTGAGCCGAGTCGCCCAACACGTGCTCAACGCGAGGGACATCAAAACCGCCGTCAAGGTCCATCCTAACTTGCCGGTTCGGCCCAACGGTAAGCGAGGCATACGATCTCCCTGTCCTTGGAAGTTGCGGGCTGGAGTCCAGGGTCACTCCCGACCGCTGCGGTTGCAAGCGATTTGACGGCGGCCGGAGGCCTGCGTCAGGTCGACTTCTTGTGCTTCTTCCAGCGATCGATCACGTCGTGGCCCTTGGATCTGCGGCTCTCGAGATGGACGCCGGGGTCGGCTCCGCCGAAGTTCCCGACCGCACGAACGACGCGGCCGATATCGAGGTCACGATTCCGACGCCTTGATCGGGCCCGACTTGCCGATGACCTTCGGGAGCGTATCCCTGACGTCGAGCCATGAAACCTTCTCCTCAATGCTGTAGTGAAGCGCTGGCTTTCGGTCGAGCGGTCCCGTCAGGTTCGCGACCGTGACATAGACGTTCTCAGGAGCATCATCGCAGTCATAGAAGAGCGACGTTCCGCAGTCGCCACAGAATCCCCACCGAATGCCAGGATGGGATTCGTATTTTCTGAGCTTGGCTTCGCCGGCGAGAAATCTGAACTGCTTCAGCGGCACGTTTGTCCAAGTGACGAATGCCGCCCCGTGGATCCGGCGGCAGTCCTCGCAATGGCAATGGGAGCAGGAGAGGGCCGGAAAGGTGATCTCGAACCGGACGGAAGCACAATAGCACTGGCCTTGGACACCGGGGGCTCCGTGAATCACTGCAGCAGTCCTCTTCGATTCAGGTCGTCCAACCGCCTGCGTGCTTCGACCCATCGGGCCGTCAGATACGGAGAAATCGAGCCAATTCGGCTGACCTGATCGAGTAAGGGAAAATGGGTTGCGAGCTGCCGCCCCTTCGTGAAGATTCCGTCGAAGGACTGGCGCTCAATGCGGATCTGATCGCCGCTGCTAGCGCTTTCCAAACGGCGGACGACCCTGGCAATGGAGTTCTGAGAAATGACTTGATTCCTGAGCTCAGCCCATCTGAGAACGAAGTTGAGGCCGCGAAGCACGTCGTAGAGGTAGAATCGCGGGAAGCAGGGCTTGAGCCAATCGTCCTCGTCCTCGCGCTCTTCGGCGTTGTGCTTGCTGGTTGAGCCCAGTCTCAGCTCACGATCCAGCAGGCATTTCGCGCCACGGTCGAGAAACTTCTCCTCCGCGGCAGTCAGCTTGCGCTGGGTCGTGAGTATGGCTTCCAGGGGAGCGATCGTTCCCACGAGCGAGCTTGCGCCGGGATCGGCTTTGTAAGCGTCTTCGTCGCAGCTGAGACCGCCGTCGGACATCTGGTACCTGAGGAACCACTCGCGCGCCCACGGGAGCTCGGCGTCGACATCCAGGCCCGCGGCGCTCAGGATTTGATAAATGTTGCCGAGCGCACAGGGGCAGGGAGCATCCTGGTGCGATCCCTTTTTCGGGGGGGTGTCTTCGCGAAAAAAATACGGCAAGTGAGTTCCCGTCACTTCCGACAGCATCTTTTCGGAGGCCCCTGGGGGGATGAGGTTCGCCAGGCCCATCTCAAAGAGCACGGACATGTGCCACCACGGCGAATTCCATTTAGGCCAGTACGGGTTCGCGTCGATGCTCCGGATCGCTTCGTCTGACGCGAGATACCGGACGGAGTCCTGGACCACAGCTTCGTGATCGCGGCTTGTCATGACACAATCGCGTCCGCCTCGAGCTCCATGCAAGGGACGCTGAGGGCCGAGGAGATCCTTCGGCCGAGCGTACTCTTCCCGGACCCGCTCGTGCCCACGACGGCGATGCGCTGGTGGGGGTGGCTTCCCATCGCGCTATCGTACCTCCCGGCGAGCGGCCGCGCTCTCAAAATTTCTCGCTCAGACCCGACATGCGCGAGGTCGCCGCCGCCATGGCCGGCG
>CAYJTX010000102.1:0-9633 GCA_964372615.1 uncultured Bacteriovoracaceae bacterium
GGACATTCCCTTCGGACGCGACTCCAAGGATCCCGGGCGTCCGAAGGGAATGTCCCCTTTTACTATCAGAAATTATTGACTCGTCTCGTTAGGACCGAGAGAGCGCGTCAAGTGCGACCTCGCGGTCGTCGAAGTGAATCTTCCGAGTTCCAAGGATCTGGTAGTCTTCGTGGCCCTTGCCCGCGATGAGCACGAGATCCCCCGCCTGGGCAAAAGCGATCGCCGCGAAGATGGCCGAGCGCCGATCCGCGTCCACTGCCACATGGGTCGCGCCGGGCGGAATACCCGCCTGGATCTCACGAATGATGACGGCCGGGTCCTCGTTCCTCGGGTTGTCGGACGTCACGTAAACCTGGTTGGACCACCGCGCCGCGAGCCCCCCCATGATCGGGCGCTTTGTGCGATCACGATCGCCGCCACAGCCGAATACAGTGATGAGACGGCCGGAACCCTTGAGTCCGGCCAGGGTTTCGAGCACCTTCTCGAGGGCATCGGGTTTGTGGGCGTAATCGACCAGGACGTGAATCCCTCGCTCGTTCGGAACCCGCTCCAGCCGACCGGGAACAGAGCGAAGCGACTCGACACCTCGGGTGATCGCTCCCGAGTCCAGTCCAAGACCCTGGGCCACGGCCACCGCCGCGAGCACGTTTTCGGCATTGAACCGACCGACCAGCGGCGAGCGAAGCTCGAGCCCCGCAGCCCTGCCCGACACTCCCTGGACCCCGAATTGAAGCTCAGCCCCCGACACGACCCCCGAATGCAGCCCAAAGGTGATCACTCGATCGAGTGTCCCGGCCAGGCGCGTTCCGTATTCGGCGCCGACGTTCACGGCCGCGACGGGCCTCTTGCCCGCGCGCTTCGCATCCTCGGCGTATTCGGTGAAGAGCAGCGATTTTGAGCGGAAGTAATCCTCCATGTCCGGGTGGTAATCGAGGTGCTCCGGCGTGAGATTCGTGAAAACCATGGCGTCGAACGCTACTCCCAGAACGCGATGCTGCTTGAGCGCATGCGACGACACCTCCATCACTACAGCCGTGCAGCCCGAGCTCCTCATTTCAGCCAGGATCGACTGAAGCTCCACGGGTCCCGGGGTGGTGTGCGCGGCGGAAAACACGCGCCCTTCGAATCGGTAGTTGACTGTTCCAAGCAGTCCGACCCGCTGACCGGCTTCGCGAAGGATCGATTCAATGAGGTAGGACGTCGTCGTTTTCCCGCTCGTCCCAGTCACTCCGACCACGAGCATGTGCCGCGAAGGATGCTTGTGGAAATTCGCGGCGAGCAGGGCGAGAGCGCGGCGGGAGTCCGCAACTCTGAGATAAGGAGCCTTCAGCGCGGTGGGCGGAGGCCTCTCTCCCACCAGCGCGAGGGCGCCCGCGGCCTCCGCCGCATCCAGGAAGTCATGCCCGTCGGAGGTGCCGCCCTTGACGGCCACGAAGATGGCTCCGGGGCCGACCGCGCGCGAGTCCGCGCTGACGCAGGTCACTTCCCGGCTGAGCGACGCCGGGTGGGAGAGAGACCCCACGTCGCGAATGACCTCCTCCAGCAGAATCATGGCTCCGAGAGGTCTAACCTCACTGCCCCGCCATCAGCAATGATCTTGCCCTCGACGGGAGATTGCTCGTGCACGACTCCGGCTCCGCGCACCTCGAGCTTCAGACCTCGACTTCCGCTGTCATGGAGCAGTCGGATCGCCTCCCTCGCGGTAAGCCCTCCCAAGGCCGGCATCAACCACTGATTTCGCCCATCCGGAGACGTCCCCCTCCACTTCAGCTCAGCTTCGGGTGCACCCAGCACTTTCGCGACGGACCACCGCATCTGATCTTGAGTCGACTGATGCGAGCGGTCCCGGAGCGGGACGGCCGCCACGCCCGCGTTCGCAAGCCGCTGCCCGTTCGGCGGGATCCCGAAGCGGTTGGCGACCGCGGCGAACACCGAACGAAAGAGCGGCGCGGCGGTATCCGAGGCGTAGTAGTAACCCTTGGGCTCGTCGAGGAGCGTGAACACGACCATCTTGCGGTCCAGGCCGATCGGAAAACCCACGAAGGTGGAAATGAATCGGGTTCGCGAGTAGCGCCCGGTCTTGGGATCGACGACCTGGGCCGTCCCGGTCTTGCCGGCAATTCGATATCCCTCGAGCGCCGCTTTCGTTCCAGTGCCTTCCTTCTCGGTCGCGGCCAGCAGCGCCTCAGTCACCAGCTCGGAGGTCTTCTGTGGAATCACCCGCCGAGGCGGCATCTTCCGGACCGTCGACGCCGGGAGCACCAGTCTGGGCTGAACCAGCCAACCCCCGTTGGCGACCGCTGCGTAGGCACGAGTGATCTGCAGGGGCGTCACCAGCACCCCCTGCCCGAAGCCCACGTTGGCAAGCGTCAGCGGCTTCCAATCTCCCTTCGGCGGGAGCCTCCCCGAAATCTCGCCCGGGAACTCGATTCCCGTCTTCGATCCGAACCCGAAGCCGCGCAGAGCCGAAGAAAAGGCCTCCGGGCCTAAACGGAGCGCGAGCTTCGCCGACGCGACGTTGCTCGAAAGTTGGATGATCTTCTTCAGGCTGATCCACTCGAAACGCTCGTGGGCTTCCGCCTCGGAGATCCGCTTGCCCTGGACCACGAAGGAGCCTTTTTCGGCCCAGATCCGGTCACCCAGCTTCATCCCCTTCTGCAGAGCGGCCGCGAGCAGGACGGGCTTGAGCGTCGAGCCCGGTTCGTAACCGTCCGTGATCGCGCGATTCCGGCGCCTCGCGGAATCGGCGGTCGCCGGTTCGTTCGGATCGAACGATGGCTCGTTCGCGAGCGCGAGCAGCTCTCCCGTGGTCGCGTCCATCACCATGACGATTCCCGACCGGGCGCCCGTCTTGAGCACCGAGGCTCTCAGCTCCTGCTCGACCGCATATTGGAGGGAAGCATCGATCGTGAGCGCAAGGGGAGTTCCGTCGTGCACGTCCTTCGCGGCGACCGCGTCGATGAACGTCGGGCGCCCCAGGGCGTCCTTCACCGCCGAGACCGAGGCCACGGACCCGCGAAGCGCGCCCTCCGCCCAGAGCTCGATTCCCTCGATGCCCTCGGAGTCGAGATTGACGTCACCCAGGACGTGCGCGGCGAGATCCCGGTGCGGATAGACCCGCTGGGTCTCGCGAACCAGCCAGAGCCCCTCCGGAAGATCGCCGTTCGGCCCCAGAATCCCGAATTTTCTCAGGCGCGCGAGCTCCGGGTCGGTGAGATGTCGCCGGATCCAGGTGAATTCCTTTTTCTCGCCGTCCTTCTCCGAAACGCGCTCGGCAAGCCTGCGCGGCGGCAGCTCGAGGGCATTGGCCAGGAGCCGCAGGACCGACTTGTGCGCCCTGAGCTTTTTCGGATGGGCCGCAAGGCTCTGAACCTCGACGTTCACCGCCAGCGGCTCGCCGTTGCGGTCGGTGAGCACTCCGCGTCTCGGCCTGAGAAGAAGCTTTGACTCGAATTGTCTCCGTCCGAGAGCGGCGAGACGCTCGTCGCCCACGAGCTGGAAATAGGCCGCTCGGCCGAGAATCGCCCCGGCCGCCACCAGGCAACCCAGCACGATCCAGGTCAGCCGCCGGCGCATGTCACTTGACCCCTGGGAGATGGACGATCTGCTCGGGTGCGGGCTGCCTGAGTCCTAGCTTGACCCGGGCCAGGGCCTCCAGCCTCCGCGGCGACCGGAGCCCGGCGACCTTCAGCTCCATCTGCTCCCGCTGCTGTTTTGAGTTCCGAATCGACCTTTCCGTCTGGGTGATTGAGTAGGTGGTCCCCACGATGGACAGCCTCAGCCAGACGGTCCCTACCGCGGACGCAAGGACCAGGAGAACAGCCCAAGGTGGCAGCCAGCGCTTCAAGCAGAATCCCCCGGCGGTCGGCGCTCCGCGATTCGAAGCTTCGCGCTACGCGCGCGGGGGTTCGCGCGAATCTCTTCCTCGGATGGCTCGAACGGCTTCTTCGTAAGCGCCCGGAAGCTGTCAGACGACTGAAACGCGCGTTTCACTTTCCGATCCTCCAGGGAATGGAAGCTCAGGACCGCGACCCTCCCCCCGGTTTTCAAACCCAGTATAACATCGCCCAGCAGCTGCTCGAGCTGCTCCAGTTCTCCGTTCACCGCGATTCGAAGCGCTTGAAAGGATCGGGTGGCCGGGTGAATGCGGCCATGGCGTGCCGCGGGTGGAACGGCGCGCCGCACAAGATCAGCCAGCTCCGTCGTGCTCTGAGGCAATCGGCGCTCGCGCCTCGCATTCACGAGGGCCGAGGCGATCCGGCGCGAGTACCGCTCCTCGCCGAGCTCGCTCAAGATCCGCTCCAGCTCCTTTTCTGGAAGGCGCGCCAGGAGCGCCTCGCACGTCAGCGCGGATTCGGGATTCAGGCGCATGTCGAGCGGGCCTTCGCGCGAAAAGCTGAGGCCTCGCGCGGGATCCTCGAGCTGGTCGCTCGAAAAGCCGAGATCCGCTAGCAGCCCCAGAACCGGGCGGTTACGAACCTCCCCTCCCAAGTCACCAAAGGGCACCCTGAGCAGCTCCAGCCGTCCTGCCTCAAGATCGGCCTGAAAACGGGCCCGCGCAGCCTCGACCGCGG
Source organism: uncultured Bacteriovoracaceae bacterium (assembly GCA_964372615.1). Taxonomy (GTDB): domain Bacteria; phylum Bdellovibrionota; class UBA1018; order UBA1018; family UBA1018; genus CAYJTX01. The sequence continues at coordinate 4,575 of CAYJTX010000102.1, forward strand.
CCGGATCCTGGTCGACCGAGAGCACCCGGTGCCGCACGAGACCTGGTTCGCTGCGTAAGGCCTCGAGGAGGCGGGCGGTATGCCCTCCCCCGCCCAACGTGCAGTCGACTACCCAGTGGGGCGGTTCCGTTTCCCGGAGGCGTCGAAACGGCTCCAAGAGGGCCTCCGAGATGGCCTCCGGAAGGATGGGCTGGTGAGTCGTCAATCGGATCCCCCTCACGCTATCTTATGGTATGCCCTCTTCCGTGTCGCAGGCAGGCTTTCCGAAACAGCTCCGGGATCGGATCATCCACTACTGCCGTCGCATGGACGGGAAAGGGTGGACCGCCAATCACGACGGCAACGTCACCGTTCGACTCTCGTCGGGTCGCTTCGGAGCGACGCCCACGGCCCGCTCCAAGGCCGATCTCGAGAGCGATGACCTGCTCGAGCTCGACGGGGACGGCAAGAAGGTCGCCGGATCAGGGGGGGCATTTTCAGAGGCTGCCTTGCATCTGCGCGTCTACCGCGCAAGACCGGAGGTCGAGGCCGTCGTCCACGCGCATCCCCCTTCCGCGATGGCGGTGGGCTGCGCCAACCAGGAGATGCTTACCTCGGCGGTGCCTGAAGCGGTTGTCAGCATCGGTCCGGGAATTCCGCTCGTAGGACTCGCGCTCCCGGGCTCGGAGGAATTCTGGCGCGAGCTCGATCCGCTCCTGCCGCACTACGACGCCGTGATGGTGGCCGGCAACGGCGTCTTCTCGTGGGGAAAGTCCCTGGAGCAAGCCTTTCTCCGGCTGGAGCTCGTCGAACATCTCGCGAAGATCCTGCTTGAGAGCCTGCCGCTCGGTGGCCCCCGGCTCCTTGCGCCAGCTCAGATCGCCACCCTGCTCAAGAAGCGGGCGGAGGCGGGCCTGGCGCTGCCGCCTGATCCGGCGCGACCCCACTGGTGGCCTTCTTCCAGCTGAAGAGCGCCTGAAGCGCCCAGACCGGACCGGGAATCCAGGTGAGGTACCAGCAGGCGACTCGCAGTATGAGAGCGGCGGCCATATTGGCCTCGGTCGTCGACGGGTCCATCAGGTAGCTGGTCGCTCCTTCGGTGATGCCGACAGATCCCGGCACCGGCGCGACGTAGGCGATCAGAAGGCTGTTGCTGAAAACGGCGAGCGCCTTTCCGACCGGAAGGTCCGTGCCCATGGCCGAGGCTGACGTCCAACCGATCCAGACGTAGACGAGGACGATCGAGATCGACACCGCGTGCGACGCCAGGTGCATGGGCTGCCGGGAGGAGCCGATCGAGGAGACGGCCGTAGCGGCGTGATCCAGCCCACCGAGAATCCGCCTTTTCCAGCTCGTCGCGGGAAGGCGCGCGAGCCTCGGCCCGAGCCAGGCGTGCGTCCCCTTCGCCTGTACGGTGATCGCGAAGAGGAGAAGCATGAGCCCGATAAAGGGGAGAGACACAAGATGAAGCTGGTCGGAGACCGCGCCCGGGAGGTGAACGTCGTCGCGAAGCGCGATCGAGACGAGCGCGATGAGACCGACCCAGAAAAGAAGATAAAGGCTTCTGACCAGCGAGATCGCGGCCGCCACGCTCGGCGGCACGCCATAGGCCGAGAGAATCAGGATGATCATGGGCACCGAGAGCTCCGAAAAAGGGGTCAGGCTCGCCACGAAGTACGTCACGCAGGTCAGCTTGAAGCCCTTCCAGAAACCCATCCGGATGCCGAAGAGGCTCAGCAGTGTCCAGTAGCGCAGGTAATCCAGCCAGTAGAAGAGCGCGGTCTGAGCCGCGAGAAGCGCCCAGGTGGCCGGCGTCACACGCCCGAGATTCGCGGAGAGCGTCTCCCAGCCCCCCGTCTCGCGCCGCAGGTACCAGCCCGCGATGATCGCGGTCGCCACCCCCGCCACGGCCCAGAAAAGCCGCTTCGCCCACTTCACGACTGAGGAACGAATCCCTTCCCCAGCATGCGGGTAGCCGGGTACGTCATGTAGAGGCCGCAACAGCGGTTGCAGATGGGCATGAGGTTCTTCTCGACCCTGCGGCGAAGCTGGGTCGAAATCTTGTTCAAGAAGATGTCCCGAAAGTCCTCAGTGAAGACATTTCCTGGAACGATATCGGGATGGCCTGGGCAGTAGATCAGCTCGCCCGAGGCGTGCACTCGCGCCCAGTACGAGGGCATGATGCAGGACTTGATGCCGAACGTTTCGTCGTAGTTATTGTAAAACGCCTTCGCCTGATCGCGGGTGAGACCCTTGGGCAGCATCGCGTAGTAGGGCGAGACGGGAACGAGCGCGCGATTCCGGCGCTTGTCGTAGATCCGATCGATCGCCCCGTCGATCCGGTCAAACGGGTGATGGGTCATCCAGCCGGTCCAGGCATTCGTCGGCTTCACGTTGAATTCGCTTTGAAGCATCTCATTATAGGCCAAGCCGCTTCGCTCCGGCATGAACCAGCGAAGGTTGTAGTTCACGGCGAGCGCGCCGACCTCTTTCGCGACTCGCCCGATACTGTCGATGTCGTCGGGATTGTGCTCGTTGACGCAGTAGTTCACGAGGATCTTCGGAAGCCCCGTGCCCATCTCGGCGCATTTCGCCCGAAGCGCGCGGATGTTCTTGATGATCTTCTCCGTCGTGCCCTTTCCCCGGATCCGGTCGTTCGCCTCGTGACCGCCGTCAATCGAGAGCAGGTAAAAGGTGTGCCGGTTCACTTTCGCCAGCCGCTCCAGATGAGGCCCGAGAAGGGTCCCGTTGGTCGAAAAGAAGAGGTCGAGTTTCTTTTCGGAGGCGTAGTCAAGCAGCGCGCCCATCTCGCGGTACATGAAGGGCTCGCCGCCATGGATGCTGAGAAGGTAGTCCGAGCTCAGCTCCGCGAAGCGATCGAGAAATTTTCTGAGAGAAACGGCCGGCATGCTGGTCGGCTCCCGCTTCCCCGTGATGAAGTAGCCGTTCTCTCCCCACTGGTTACACATCTTGCAGCGCAGGTTGCAGCGCTCGGTCGGGATGAGCTGCACGACGGACGGAAAGGGGGGGTCCTGGAGATCCCCCGCCAGATACTTCTTGTACTCCGTGACCCATTTCTTGACGCGCCGGCCGTTCCTCGAGTGAAAGCCCCAGAGATCGGAGACGTGTCTTGCGCGGTTCAAGACCATTCGGTCTGGACTCTAGCACTTCATCGGGAATCCGGGCTAGGATCTCGTCATGCTTCTCGAGGAGATGACCAGTTGCTGCGGAACGAACACCTTCAACGACAAGGAGGACCGCCTCGGCGCCTTCTTTTCCGCGAGCCAGTCGATCTGCCCGAAGTGCCGAAAGACGATCCAGGCGAAGATCATCTTCCGCGACAAGAAGGTCATCCTGACCAAGCGCTGCCGGGAGCACGGGGAGTTCGCGGCGGGCCTGTCCTCGAGCATCGACTACTGGGTCAACTCCCTCACCTACACGAAGCCCGGCACCAAGCCCAAGGCATGGTCGACCCCGGTCGACAAGGGCTGCCCGGACGACTGCGGCCTCTGTGCCGACCACGAGCAGCACACCTGCTCGCCCATCGTCGAGATCAGCAACGTCTGCGACCTCAAGTGCCCGATCTGCATCGTCTGGAACCAGAACAACTACAATATGCCGCTCGAGGACTTCAAGAGGACCATCGACGGCCTGATCGAGAAGGAAGGCACGCTCGAGGTCTGCCTGCTCTCCGGCGGGGAGCCGACGATCCATCCCGAGTTCTTCAGGCTCGCCGAGTACGCGGCCTCGCGGAAGGAGATCAAGCGCGTGCTCATCTCCTCGCACGGCATCCACGTCGGCAACAGCGACGAGTTCGCCAAGCGCTTCAAGGAGCTCGGCCTCTACCTCTCGCTCCAGTTCGACTCGCTCAAGGACTCCAACTACAAGGCGATCCGCGGCGCGAACCTGCTCCGCAACAAGATGAAGACGCTCGAGAAGTGCGAGAAGTACAACATCCCGACGATCTTCGTGCCCACGGTCGCGCGCGGCTTCAACGACGACGAGATCGGGGCGGTCGTGGATTTCGCGCTCAACCACGACTTCGTGACCTCGGTCACGATCCAGCCCGCGGCCTACACCGGCCAGGGGGGGACGAATTTCCCGCAGGATCCGCTGAACCGGCTCACCCAGGTCGACGTGCATAACCTGCTCGAGGCGCAGACGAGCTGGATCAAGAAGGGTGACTTCCTTCCGATCCCCTGCTCGCATCCCTCGTGCTACACGGCGTGCTACCTGCTCAAGCTCGACAACGGAAAGTTCGTGCCGCTCACCCATTTCGGCGACGTCTCCACCTACCTCAACATGGTCGCCAATCGCGGGATCATCGACGCCGGAGGCGACGACAAGGCCGAAAAGCTGGTTCAGGACGCCATTTACAACCTCTGGTCGGCCCAGAGCGTGACGGTCGACAGCGCGATGGTTCTCCAGTCCCTGAAGGCGGTCCTGAACGAGTTCCAGAAACACAAGCAGTTCAAGCAGCACGAGCTCTGGCGGCTCAGCGAAGCGCGGGTCAAGGCGATCTTCATTCACGCGTTCATGGACGAGTACGACTGGGAGGTCTCGCGAATCCGCAAGTGCTGCACGCACTACGCGCTCCCGGACGGACGCCTCATGCCCGGCTGCTCGTACAATAACGTTCACCGCTTCAAGGATCAGCGGCTCAAGCTCGAGAACGTGGCTCCGCCGGAGCGGAAGCCCATGAGCGCTCCCTCGATGCCCTTCTGATGATTTCGTTTGATCGGCCCAGCCCTGAGTCCACTCCCTCGGCGTTCGCTCGCGCTTCCCAGCCCGTACGCGTTCGCAAGGTGCTCTTCATCCATTCGTCGAATCACCGGGCGGACGGAACCGTCGTCAAGGCCAACCGATTCATCGACCGCCTCACGGTTCCGAACGTGGCGGAGCTGGCCCTTCCGCTGCTCGCGGCCTACACGCCTGCGCACATCTCGGTCGAAAAGGTCGAGGACTACTTCGACGAGATCCCCTGGGACACGGACGCCTACGTCGTCGCGATCTCGGCGCAGGTGATGAAGCTCTCACGCGCGCTCGAGCTCGCGCGAGTGTTACGCGAGCGCGGGCGCAT
>CAYJTX010000103.1:0-9607 GCA_964372615.1 uncultured Bacteriovoracaceae bacterium
CCGGGCAGCCGATCTTGAGGCCTTGGCGGACTTCGATCGTCTGGATGAACTGCCCGGCCTGCAGGAGCGAGTCAGCGGTGCCGGTGTCCAGCCAGGCGGTACCGCGCCCGAGAATCTCCACCGAGAGCTGTCCGCGCTCGAGGTACATGCGGTTGAGGGCCGTGATCTCGAGCTCCCCACGAGCGGAGGGTTTCACGGCTCTGGCGAGCTCGGTCGCCTGCTCGTCGTAGAAGTAGAGGCCGGGAACGGCGTAGCTTGATTTCGGACGCGCCGGCTTTTCCTCGATGCTCAGGGCGCGGCCGGTGGCCCGATCGACCTCGATCACCCCGTACTGCGAGGGATCTTTCACGAAATAGCCGAAAACGTGGGCGCCTGGGGCCGCTTTCGCCCGCTCCAGCATGGCTGTGAGGCCTTCGCTGTAGAAGATGTTGTCGCCCAGGATGAGGCAGACCTTTCCGCCCGAGACGAAGGGCTCGCCGATCAGAAGGGCCTGAGCCAGCCCCTTCGGCTCCGGCTGCACGGCGTAGGAGATGTGAATGCCCCACTGGGAGCCGTCGGAGAAGAGAGCTCGGTAAGCCGCCTGGTCGGCAGGCGTGGTGATCATGAGGATGTCCCTGATCCCGGCCAGCATGAGGGTCGTCAGCGGGTAATACGCCATCGGCTTGTCGTAGACCGCCAGCAGCTGCTTGTTCACGCTGAGCGTGATCGGGAAGAGGCGAGTGCCCGAACCTCCCGAGAGCAGGATTCCCTTCTGGGTCACCATTGGCGCAGCTCCCCCTCTCCGTATCATGCCTTGCCACCGGAGGCACGGCCACCGACGACGTCGGGAATTTGGCGCAGGGCCAGGAAAGCGAGCGGGGCGCCCAGCACCAGCAGCCAGAGAAGCTGCGTGGTGTAGGATTCCAGGCTCATGTAGGGGCCGTAATGCATGAACATCCTCTGAAGCGGTTGCCTCATGGGATCGACCCCGGGGTCGCCGCCCGGCCCTCCTGGATTGAGGGTGAACCAGATTTTCGAGGCCGCGAAGCCGATGGTGCCGACGGCGGCGATGAAGCTCGCTGTGAGCTCGAGCCGGTTCAGGGCCAGGGTCAGTAGCACGACTAACATCGGGTATCCGTAGATGAAGCGGCGCGACTCCGTGTCCAGGGCAAGCGCGAGGAGTGCAAAAAGAGACAGGAGCGCTCCGGGCCCGATCGCGGCCGCTGCCTGGGCGACTCGCCGCGAGTAGACCAGGAGAAGCACTGCCGCAGGGCCGAAATAGGACGCATGGGCCACGAGGAAGAGACCCGGCTTGACGACCGAGTTGCCGAGGAGGTGCCAGAGGAAGCGTGCGACGTGGGTGTTCATTTGCTCGGCCGACGGAAAGGCCTCCAGGAGAAGGGCCCGTGCCGCGATAGCGACGATCCAGACTCCTCCGAGCTGAAGGGCGAGTGGAAGGGTTCGCCGGCACGCGAGTCTCCAATTCCTTCCGATTTCGAAGCGGACGAGCCAGTCCGACGCCAACTTTGCGACGAAAAGGATGTACACGGCCTGGACAGCCAGGCTGAGGGGCAGAAGATCGAAGTTCACTCCCTCAATTCCCGTATAGACCTTGTTCTCATGCCAGATGGGATGGTTGTAGGCGATCCACGTGAGAATGAGCCCGACTACCATGAAGGCGACCGCCACAGCCCAGGAGCGGATGGGCCAGGTTCTCTTGGCCCAGGCGGGGGCGCCTTTCGGTGGAAAGGGCCGCGGAAATAGTATGAGGAGCGCGTTCAGGGTGATCGCCGTCGGCCAGCTGAATGCGCTGGCGAGCGTGGCGCCGAGCAGGAGTTTTGGGCGACCGGCGAATTATGCATACGTGCTCAGCATCGACAGGAAAAGCGCCACAGCGTCGGTGGTCACCGGACTGAAGAGAACCTGGCGCGCAACTCCGAAATTCAGGAACAGGCAGAGGAACCCGAGCCAGGTCGCACGACGGCCGAGCTCGAGCGCGAGCGTCGTCTTCGCGTAGAGCCAGGCGGTCCCGGCGAGAAAAAGCGCGTTCATCACCGCGAAGGAGCGGACGATTCCCTGAGCGTCGCCGGGGGCACCCACGACCAGGTTCGCGAGGTACACGAGCGCGGGAGGGAGCAGCCGCCGGACTCTGTACTCGTTGACTCCGATCTCGGCCAGGTAACGCGGAAGATCGAAGGCCATCGCTCCGTAGACCCGGCCATCCCAACCCAAGCCCCCGTTGACGAGCAGTCGCTCCCCGAAGAACACCTGCCAGAGGCTGTACGCGAGGACGATCGCGACCATCGCCCAGGCACTTGACTGACCTCGGACGGCTCTCACGACGGTTTGAGCCACCGACTTCGAGTCGTAGTGAAGGCCAGAGGCGGAAAGACCATCAAGAGCGCGCCGGCCGCCGCCGAGAACCACAGGGCAGGAAACAGGGGGTCACGGTACTCGAAACGTACCGTCCATCGCCCGGGCGGAACCTCGACGGCCTTGAAATAATTGAAGGCTCGTCGAAGCTGCGCCGGAGCGCCGTCCACGGTCGCGGTCCAGCGCGTGTCGTAGAGATCGTGCGCGACCACGATCGCGGATGCCTGGGTCAGGCCGCTGACCTGGATGACGTTGCCGAAGTAAGAGTCGATTCGAATCGCCGCTCCCTGGCAGGAGTGAAGTGGCTGGGATTCGGTGGGCGCGCCGAGAACGACCCGTGCGTTCTCCTGGCAAGAGACCAGCGTCGAAAGCAGGGGGGCGATCATCGGATCGGATTTGGCGGGCGCGAACCACCGATGCTCCGGGTTCACGTAGGCGTTGAGGACTTTGACGTTTCCTTCCCACGAAAACCAGTCGCTCCCGGTGAAAGGCGGCACGACGCTGCGGGAGTTCTCCTGCGGCCGCGAGACTCGGAAGTCGAGATCGACCTCCTTGATCCTCTGGTCGCCCCGCATCGAGATTAGGAATCGATGGGCATAGCCCAGATCCGCGAGCGACGCGAACTGAATGCCCAGGACGAGCCAGGCCCAAGGTACGCCCAGGACGAGTCCGCTCTTCGCTGAGGTGCCGACGGCCCACGCGCTGTATGCCAGAAGCAGGTAGAAGGAAAAATGCAGGGCCCCCGATTTCCACCCGGTCGAGGGGTCAAGGTAAAGCTCGTGAGGCAGGACGAATCGGTCGGCCTCGCTGAGCGCCGCTACCGCGCACGCCGCGAGGAACGCCACCCAGAGCAGGGTTACCGACTGGGCCGCGCTCTTGGCACGCGCCGTACGCGGATCGGCGCGTTCCAGCTCCTGAAACGCGACGGCCGCGAGAAAAGGCAAGAATGCGTAGACCGGCAATCGACCCAGGTGCGCATGCCTCATGCTTGCGAAGAGCGGCACCAGGTAGTTCACCGAGTCGCGCAGGAACGAGTGACCGCCCAAAGCGAAGAGAAAGGCCGCGACGCACACTGCGATGACGGCGCGGTAGCGCGTGAGGCCCAGCTTCATGTTCCGACCGGCCGCGAGGATCAGCGGCAGCGTGAGGGCGCCGATCCACCACGAGCGTTCGAGGTGCATGATCGCGAGCTGGGGCTTGTTGCGCTCGATGAACTGGGCGGGGAAGACGAGGGTCCCGAGCTGAAGGAAGTTCGAGACGTTATGATAGAGCGAGTGGTCGTAGATGTCACGGGCCACGCGATCGAGAAGCGGCAGCACGGCGATCGTCGTCATCCACTCGGGCGAGGACATCAGAATCGCGGCCAGACACGCGACACCGAGCGAGCGCCAGGGGATCCCTCCCGCCCACGTGCCGGGCGCTCGGGCCATGGCGAGGTACACGAGCGCGGTGCTGCTGAAAATGATCGCCTTGGAGAGGGGATAGCCTCCGACTTCGATCGCGAAGAGCGCGATAGTGATCATTCTGATGCCGGCGCGCCGCGACCCTTTCTCGGTATCGTGTATCGCAAGCAGGCCCGAGCCGAGGAGGGGCCAGAACACCATTGGGATCAGCAGGCAGGGGTTCTGGAAGAACCCGATCATCACGCCGTTGCCGATGAAGGTGAGCGCGAAGAAAAGGCCCGCTCGATTCGACAGTCCGATCCTTCGGGCGAAATCCGCCGCGAGCCATCCACCGGCTGCGAGGTGCATGAGCACGTACCAGACGTACTTGACCTCGCTCAGCCCCACGAGCAGCGTCCAAAGTGGCTGGGGCGGATAGAAGAGGCCTCCGCCGATGTAGGTAGACCAGGGCTGGCCCAGGCCGACGTTGAGGTTCCAGTGAGGCCACATACCCTCGGCGAGGGTCCTGGCCTGCAGAAGCATCGCCGGGACGACGCCATAGTAAGCATCGTCGGCCAGGTGCCAGCGTTCGCTCAGGTACGGGAGCAGGAGAAAGAAGGACAGAGCCAGGGACCCCGCCGCCCCGAGCAGGCTCTGGCGGGAGGTCACAGATAGGTCCGATCGATGACGCTTTCAGGTTTTCGGCTGACCAGCTCGAAAATCCTCCAGACGTACTCTCCGATCACGCCCAGCATCGTGAGGATCAGCCCCGAGAAGAAGCTCACGAGTACGACGATCGTGATGAATCCCGGCACGTCACGAACGCCCCCAAGCGCCTCGATGATCATGTGGATTCCGTAAAGAAAGCTCACGATCGCAGCCGCCAGGCCTATCGAAGAAATGATCCGGATTGGCGCCGCCGAAAACCCCGTGACGGTGTCGATGAGGTAGTTCAGTTTCTTCCTGAAAGTCCAGCGCGATTGGCCGTGCAGGCGCTTCCTGCGTACGTAATGAAGCACCGTCGGCTTATAGCCTAGCGAGAAGGCCAGCATATTCGTATTCACGTGCTTGTCGCTGTCGCGGAGTTGAGGGAGAAGCTCCTTGTCCGCAAGCATCAGGTCGAAGCCGCCCGGAGGGAAATCAGGCAGCACCAGGAATTTGATGACCTTGTAATAGATCCAGGAGAAGGCCCTGGAAAACAGCGGGTCGCTCCGCTCCGATCTGAGCGAAATCACGAACTTGTCACCCTGAATCCAGCGGTCGACCATGGGGAGTATCTGCGCAACGGGATCCTGAAGGTCGGCAGCTTGGACGATGAAGCTGTCGCCGGTGACGAACTTGAGGCCGGTTTTCGACGCGCAGACTGCCCCGAAGTTGCGGGTATGGCAGATGACCTTCGTGCTGGGCCGTTGCTCGCGAATTTTGAGAAGCTCCTCGAGGGACGTGTCCTGCGATCCGTCGTTGACGAAAATCAGCTCCAGCCCGAGCTGGCGCTTGCCGAGATCAGTCTCGAACGTGGCGATCTCGTCGTAAAGCAGAGGAAGCGAGGCGGCGTTGTAATAGACGGGAATGACGACAGAGAGGATCTTCATCGCCGCTTCCTGAGGCGCCAGCTTGGCAGGTACTGGGTCGAATTCTTGATCATTCGAGATTTTTCGGGCCGCAGGGGACTCTCCATGGACCCTCCACGAATGCCGATCGAAGCTGAAAATTACCGTTATCTCTCATGCTAACAACGGCTCGGATTGTTTGCAATCCCGACGGCCAAGGTCCTATGCTGGAAGATGGTGGATCGCCCGTGAAATGGGAAAAAAAAGGGCTCGTGTTCTGTCCGAGCGGAACTCAATGGTGGGCGAAGAGCTACGCCGTTTTTCCAACGGTTGATGAACTCGGCGAGGGCCGCCTTCGCATCTACTTCGCTTCGCTGGATGAACATCGCTTCGGAAGGATCGGGGCTGTCGAGGTCCTGGCGGACGATCCGACGCGGGTGATTGCCTCGACGGACGTGCCGCTCCTCGACCTGGGGGAGGTCGGCGCATTTGACGATGCGGGCGTCAATCCTTTCTCGGTAGTGAACTTCCGTGGACGGAAACACCTCTACTACATAGGCTGGCAACGTACCCAGCGAGCGCCCTATCAGATCTTCATTGGCCTTGCTCTGAGCGGCGATGGGGGGAGGAGCTTCAAGCGGTACGCTCGCGTACCGGTGATGGATCGCGTGGACGACGATCCCCTCCTGAGGTCCTCGCCGTGGGTGCTGGCACAGGGAGGGGGGCTGCGAATGTGGTATGTCTCTGGCCTGCGCTGGGTGCAGGAGCAAGATGGCCTACGCTACCGCACGGTGATTCGGCACGCGACCTCCGTCGATGGAGTGAGCTGGACGGCCTCGCCTGGCATTTGCGTCGAGCCGGAGCTCGAGGGCGAGCACGGAGTCGGACGTCCGAGCGTGCTCTTCGACGGAAAGCTCTATCGCATGTGGTATTCGGCGCGTTCGCGCCCGGACCAGTACAAGATCGGCTACGCCGAGTCAGCCGATGGTCTGGTCTGGAAACGGATGGACGATCGGGCTGGTATCGGGAAGTCAGACTCGGGCTGGGATTCGGAGATGGTCTGCTATCCCTATGTCATGCGCGTGAGAAGGAAACTCCTCATGTTCTACAACGGAAACCAGCACGGTGCGACGGGCTTCGGTTGTGCCGAGACTGATGATGCTTGTCCCTAAGCGCTCGCGCGCAGCCGCCCGGCCACCAGTTGGAAGAAGGCAGTACCCAGCGCGCACGCCACGAGCAGCGCCCCCCCCAGAGCGAACGCGAGACCGCGCCAAGCGAACCGCGACGTCCGGGCAAGAAGTGCCGAGTTGGATTCGGTGAAAAGCAGGACCGGCTGCAGCGTCGGCGTATGTGTCTCGATTCCGATCACGGTCTGATCCCTCGGGCTGGTCTTGAACCAGACGGCGTTGCCGGGCTTGAGGCGAGCGCGCGCCCTTTCCTTCGCATCACCGACCGCCAGAAAATCGCCCGGGATCGTGTACTCGGTCGAGCTATTGGTGAGCTTGAACTTCACCCCCGACCATCCGAAGCGCACGTACTCCAGAATTCCTTGAATCGGTCTCTGTTGTTCCTTCTCCGAAATCGTCCGATTGACGCCGAGGCGGGCATACTGGCGAAGGGCGAGACCATAGCCGAGGGCCGCGGTCCCCAGCCAGATCCCCGCGGCGACCGCCATCCAGAAGAACACCCATCTTGGAATCTTCGGTACCCTCACCCCTTCCAGAGTAATCCGGAGCCGGGCTGGCGCCACCTAGGAAACGGGTCTTGAGCATGCGATAATTCGGGGAGTGCACCGACCCGACGACCGTTTCAGGAACCTGACGTTCGAAGGATTCCGCCTGCTCGCGACCGACTCAAGCCTGAGCATTTACGAGAAGATCGGATTCCCAGACTCCTACCGAAAGGGTCTGGAGCCCGCGATCTTCGCCGATATCCGGGCCAAGGCCAGAAACCTGGACGAACGCGGAAAGGCTGTTCTGGACGTAGGGCCAGGCTGCAGCGAGCTGCCAAAGCTCGAGATCGAGCACTGCCGGGCGCAGGGCCATGCCCTGACGTTCGTAGATTCGCAGGAGATGCTCAACCTGACGCCGGACCAGCCCTTTCTCACCAAGGTTCCGGGGCGATTTCCGGAGGCGGCGGCCCATCTTCAGTCCAAGTTCGACGTCGTGCTGGCCTACAGCGTACTCCACTACGTTTTCGTCGACGGGAGCTGCTTCGATTTCGTCGATCGCGCGCTGGCGCTCCTCAAGCCGGCCGGAGAGCTTCTGATCGGGGACGTGCCCAATGTCTCGATGCGCAAGCGCTTCCTGTCCTCGGACGCCGGTCGGGAGTTCCACCGAAAGTTCATGGGTACCAGCGAGCCTCCGAAGATCGAGTACGGAGTCCTCGAGCCGGGGCAGATCGACGATGCCGCGGTGCTCGCGATCCTACATCGCTGCCGGGCCTCGGGCTTCGACGCGTACGTCCTGCCCCAGGCGCCGGGCCTGCCCATGGCCAACCGGCGTGAGGACATCCTGGTCAGGAGGCCGTAGGGGATGGGACCCAAGCGCAAGAAACTCGTGATCTTCGGGGACAGCGCCTTTGCGGAGGTCGCCTACGAGCTCTTCACGCACGACTCCGAGTACGAGGTCGCGGCCTTCACGGTCGGTCGCGAGTACCATAAGCGCGACGCTCTCTTCGGGGTGCCCGTCGTCCCTCTGGACGAGATCGTGAGCCGCTTCCCGCCCGGGAACCACGAGATGTTCGTGGCTCTTGTATACAACAACCTCAATCGCGATCGGATCAGGTGCTACCAGAAGGCCAAGGAGCTGGGCTACCGGCTGGCCAGCTACGTCAGCTCAAGGGCGTTCGTCTGGAAGAACGTTGAAATGGGCGACAATGTCTTTATCTTCGAGAACAACGTGGTGCAGCCGTTCGTGAAGCTGGGTTCGAATCTCATCCTCTGGTCGGGCAACCACATCGGTCATCATTCGACCATAGGAAGCCACTGCTTCATCTCGTCGCACGTCGTGATCTCAGGATTCGTCTCGGTGGGCGAAGCTTGTTTTTTCGGAGTGAACTCCGCGGTGGGCAACAATCTTGAAGTCGGGAAGGACTGTCTCGTGGGCGCGGGCGCGCTGCTCGTGAAGGATGCGCCGGCCGGCTCGCTCTTCCGAGGGCCCGCGGCATCGCCCGAGAGCGCGAGTACCTGGGAGAAATTCGGCGTATCCTCAGAACTCGTGCCGGATAAAGATCTTCCCTAGGTCCAGGTCGACCGCCTGCGTCAGCTCCAGCAGGTAGAAATCCTTCGAATGGGCGCGTGCGCCGAAGCCTTCCTTCCAGTCCGCCAGGCCGGCATTGACCTGCCGGCCCTCGATTTCGTTCGAGGTACCGAAGCTGAAATAATCCTTCGAGCGGTAGACGGTCTCGACGAGGTCGGCGAAGAGGAGGTCCACCGCACCGCTGTCGCGTCCCTCGGGAGAGGCCGAGATGTACTGCGAGTGCGCCACTCGCGGCGTCACGAAGATGACGGCGCCGGCCACGATCTTCCCGCCCATCCAGGCCTCGTGCATCCGGATATTCGTCGGGAAGCGCGAGGCCAGGAGGCTCATCTCGTCCCGTGAGTGCACGGGCTCGGTGCCGAAACGAGATTTGAGGTTGGGTCTCAGGACCTCATCCCAGAACGGAGCGAAGTCGCGACTCTCGCGGATCTCCACGTCGGACTTTCTCCCCTTGGCGATCATGCGTTCGCGCCGCTTCTGGTAGGGCAGGCGACAGCGCGAGTCGATGACGAAGCTCAGGTCGCGCCGCACGAGCCTGGCATCCAGGTGGAAGAGAAAGTAATCGTCCTCGTGGGCGACCGGGTCGCAGTAGATGGCCGGCACCTGCTTGTAGAGGATCTCCCGGAATCCGCTGTCCCGGTAATACCGGCAGAACGCCACCCAGTGGCGGATCGCCTGGTCGACGCAGACTTCGCGATTCATGGCCAGACCACCGAACGTCAGGCCGCCGTGGGAGACCACCCTTCCCCCTTCGGTCTCGTTGGCGGGAAAGGCGGCGACGATGGCACCGTCCTCCAGGATCAGGATCGAGTGATCCTTGAATCGATCCGCGTGGTAGTCCATGTAGCCGCGGTCAAAGAGGAACGTCGCGTTTTTCGCCTGCGCGACGAACGTGTTCCACATGCCGGCGAGCTGAGGCGCGTATCTGACGACCGATAACGGCACCTGCACTTTTCCCCTGACTCCCATGATAGGGCAGAACGGGCCGAATCGTGATCCCTGAATGGCGGAGAGGGAGGGATTCGAACCCTCGGAACCCTTTCGGGTTCACACGCTTTCGAGG
>CAYJTX010000104.1:0-9583 GCA_964372615.1 uncultured Bacteriovoracaceae bacterium
CCGTGACGTGCTCCCCCTGCCGCACGATCTTTCCCTCGCCGATCGGGACCGTGTAATCCGTCAGTCCCTCGGGCCACCGAGGCTGCCACTCGGCTACGTCCCCGACAACGGGCTTGTCGATCAGCTCACGAAGCTGCTTGTCGCCTTCCGGCGTAAGCGGCGGCTCGCCCGGGATCGGCTCAAGGCCCCGAACTCGAAGCAGAGCCTTGGGCTTCAGGAACATCGTCGGATTCGGCTCCTTGAGACAGGCGATCATGAGGCCGTACGCGTCCAGCGGATTGGACGGCATCACGATTTTCCAGCCCGGGATGTGGGTCATCGTCGCGTCGAAGGAATGCGAGTGGTAGATCGAGCCGCGAATTCCGCTCCCAACCGGCGTCATCACGGTCATCGGCAGGCACCAGTCGCCGTAAGTGGACCAGCACTGGTTGCCGGCGAGCTTGAGCAGGTCCATCGTGTTGTAAATGTAGTCGCAGAACTGGATCTCGGCCACGCAGCGGCGGCCCGCCATCGCAAGCCCCATCGCGGCCCCGATGATCCCCCGCTCGTCGAGCGGCGTGTTCCAGGCGCACTCGATGCCCTGGGTCGCCGTGAAAACCCCGCCGAGCGGCGGGCCGACGTCCTCGCCGAAGACCTCCTTGAGGTCGAGCTTCGTTTCACCGTAATGCAGAGCCATGCGGATGGCCTGGGCCATGTGCGCCATGCTTACCAGTACCTTCCCTTCTGCCCGCAGTAGGTGAAGTCGTAGATGCTCTCGGGATCCGGCATCGGCTCCTCTTTCACCCGCTTGGACATCTCGAGCATCTCGGCCGTATGCCGCTCGCGCAGCGCCACCATCTCGGCTCGCGAAAGGATACCCGCGTCCGCGAGCTTCTTCTCGAAGTCGGCGAGCGGATCGACCTCCTGCTTGACGAAGTTCGCGCCCGTCGCCGAGCTGTGACCGTAGAGCCTCGTGACGCTCGCCTCGAGCAGGAAGGGCTTTCTCTCCGTCCGCACGTACTCCATCGCATGCTGGATCGCGAACCAGGACTCTTCCACGTCCAGGCCGTTCACCGTCGCGACCCGCATCCGGAACGCCCGGCCGCGATCGGCCACGTTCTTCTCGCCGTGCTGAGTCGCGCCGTCCGTCGAGATGCCCCACTTGTTGTTCGTCACGATGATCAGCAAGGGCAGCTCGAAGCCCGGCCGGCTCGCCCAGATGAGGCACGAGGCGAAATCGCCCTCGGCGGTACCCGCGTCGCCGCCAGTCACGACTGTCAGACCCCGGCCGCCCTCGCGCTTCTGGGCGATGGCCGTGCCGATCGCCGTCGAGTACTGCGTCTCGATCGTGGAGGTCACCGGCACGACATTCCAGGCCCGCCTCGAGAAATGCGCGACGAAGTTACGGCCCCCCGAGAAAGGGTCGGTCGCCGTGTTCTGCATCTGCCGCATGGAATCCATCGGGTTCAGGCCGAGCGCGAGCATCGTCGCGCTCTGCCGGTAGTGGAAATGCATGTAGTCATAGGCCGGGCCCTGGCCCTTCTGAATCTGCATGCCGAGCGGAACATTGAAGGCCTCTTCGCCCGGGCCGCCCAGCCAGAAGTAGCCTTGCGACTGCTTGTACATACGAATGAGGCGCTCCTCGAGCACCCGCGCGCGCACCATGTCACCGTGAATCGCGATGAGCGTTTTCGGCTCGAGGCGAAACTCGGCCGGGCGCTCCCGCACCGCGGTCGATACCGGCGTCGTGATCAGCGCCCGCTTCATGTCACCGCGAGCCTCGCGGCTCGACTCACCGCGAGCCTCGGCTGCCTGCCCACCGTCCGCCCGTCCGTTTCCGTTGCTAGGCGCCCTCTTCAGCGTGGCCTTCGAAGAAGCCACGCGGCCCTTCCCACTCGAGCCGAGCGGCACTCGTTTCTCGGTGACTGCCGCTCGCGGACCATTCTTCGGAATGGGTCGTTTGGCGCTCATCAACGGACTCCCCTCCAGTTGCGACAAAGGAAGGTGAAATTAACCGGCTGCCCAGGGATCCACAAGGCCAGGCTCTCTACTGCAAACGAGCCTTCAGCTCGATCACAATAGTTTACCACGAGGGCCGGCTATTCGACCAGGGCACCCACCGGGACCGGGCCGCTCTCGGAGTAGAACTGCTCCTTGAGCTTCCACTCGAGCTGGCCGAAGCGCTGCTCCCACTTGCTCCAGTCGATATCGCCGCCAATATCCGGCCGGACGTGCGACTGCGTTTCCCTCCACAGAAGCAGAATCTCCCAAAGGAGCGACGGCGAAACCTCGTGGCCGCCCTCACCCTCGATCAGGTTCGGAAAACGCCGATCGCCCCAGAAGCGATCGAGAAAGCTCCAACCCGCCTGAATGGCGAGCTTGGTGAGCAGCACCTGCCGGTAGTTGTAGGAGCGGATCAGCGACCTGAGCCCAGGAACGGCGTCGGCGAGATTTCGGCGCGACTCCTGCGACTGCCCCCAACTGGAGCGGAAGCCGCCGTCGCCATTCATGCCGACGTTGCTCATGAGAACGGAGCCCAGCAGCAGCCCGGCCTCGAGCTTTCCGGAGAAGGCGCGCAGCTGCTCGGGAACGTCGGGGTCGCTCAACACCGAATGAACATCGGACGCGGTCAGCAGGAGGCGGCCCACTGCGGCGACCGACACCGGGTTGCCCTCGCGGCCGTTGGGCCCGAGGCGATCATGAAAGCGAAGGTCGGTTCCTGCGCCGAGCTCAAGATGGCTGTGGATCAGATTCTGAAGTACGGCGCCCAGCACGCCCACGGCCAGAACCCGGCCCCGCTTCGGAAAAATCAGGGGTGAGTCGGGCTTGAGGAGATCGGCCATCTGGTCTTCCTCGCCGAAGTACCGCGCGAGAGGCCCGTCCGCACGCGTGGCGCGGAGGAAGTCGACGAGAGCCGACGCCATCGCCGAGAGGTCGGCCAGGCCCTGCACCGGCGTCACGTTCGGAACCAGACGCGGAGCTCCTCGGGCACCGATCTGGAAGACCGACGGAAAGATTCTGAGCTTCACGGCCGGGTCGTAGGTTTCCCAGTCCCAAGGCGAGAAGGTGATCGGCGCTCCGGAGACGAAATCCAGCCCCCAGCCGCCGAAGGGCGCGCCTGCGAACATCGGAGGATCGCGCGGCCGCCTCGGGTCGACGTTCGGGCTGCCGACGATCTGAAACCCCTGCCCGTTCCAAACCGCGCTGTTGCCACCCATGAGCATGAGCAGTCGGTTCGCCGCTGCGTAAAAAAGCGCGCTCGCGGCGCCGCGGAGCTTGGGATCGTTCGTCGCCGCGAACTCGGCCGCGAGCCGGATGTCCGCACTGAGGCCGTCGGCGAAGCCGCGGGTGCTGAGCAGCCCCTGGGTCTCGTCGTCCGGCTCCACGAGCGGAGACTTCGGCCCCCAGAGGCGGGCGTCGAACTGGCCGTTGAACTTCGCGGTGAGCAGCTGCGGAAAACCCTGGTACTGGCGCGCGAGCTCCGCCAGGAATCCGTCACGAAATTCCTGCGGGAATCGCTGCCCGAAAGCCTGCTCGATGATGCGCCTGACGTCCGGATTCGTGCGGGCGCCGATCAGCGCGCGCTTGGCCTTGTTGTAGATCACCCTCCGGATGTGGCACTTGTCCATCGAGTTGATGTGGAGGCTGCAGTCCATCTTCACCCAGAACATCTGCGCGAAGCTCGGCTCGTTGATCCGGTCCGACGGATCGAGCACGCAGCGCGGGCCCTTGCCCTCGAGCACCTTCCGGGCGAGGCACGCGTCGATTCCCTTCGCGTCGTTGCGGATCGCGGGCGGCAGCGTGCCGTCGAGGATCGCCTGCATGAAGCCGTCGAGCAGCGTCTCGAGCGGCACGTGCACGACCATGCGCTCGTACTCGCGCCTCCACGCGTCGTCGTAAGCCGCCGGATAGAGCTGCGACGTTCGCTCGAGGAGCACGAGCCCGAGGAAAGGCGCTTCCTTGAGCGGCAGGATCGAAGTCGACTTGAGCGGGCGATACGAGTGAGAAAGTTTGAGCGCGTGATGCAGACTCTCGCGCCGGGCGCCGCCGGGCTGCGAGTCTCCGCCCGCCTCGAGGTGATCCAACAGGCCGTTGAGCGCTGCGCGCGCTTCTCCGCGCGGGATCTCGAGATCGTAAACGTCCGGTCGGATCAGGTCCGCCGAATCAGCCACCGCCATCGGGATTCTCACCTCCGCGACAGCGGGGTCGATCAAGACCAACACCAGAGCCAAGACCGGAATCCCAAACTGACGACACGGATACTTTTTCACGTCGGTCCCCACATACTTGACCTGAGCCTTTTTTAAAAATCGTCAGGGATGTAACACGATAAATCATGCTTTCCAAGTCGGGTATTCAGAAAAATCTGGAAAACCGTTCGGCACCAAGTAGTTCCATTTTGGGTACAAATTTACACCGGGGTGCAGAAATGACACTTTTCTGATCAACTGTCCAAAGCTTGGGCAGCCCTCGGAGAGGACATCAGACCTATGTAAAGGTGGGTCAAATGTCTCGACTTATCAGCCCATTTCCCGAGCAGGACTTCGCATCTCACGTTTTTCTTACACGGTGGCTCTGGCGCTCTGCGTCCGGGCATGCGAATTGCTCAGCTGCGCCGCGACTGTTGAATTGTGACGGAAAGCGGCTACCTCCGGTTTGGAGTCCAGGCGGTCTGTCTTATGCTGGGGTCGAAGATGATTCGTAGTTCAGGAAAATTCTCAAAGTCAGCCGCGCTCCTCGCAGGCCTCATTGGACTGGGGGGTCTCGCGGCTGAGCAAGCTCACGCGGTCGATGCGCGCGTGCTCCCAAAGGGCCGCTCCCGCGTCAACGTGATTTATGGACAAACGGCAGGCATCAGCCAGACCTTCAATAACGAAGGGAAGCAGGAGTCAGTCACCGCTCCTTACAACTTCCCCCTCTCGTCGGAGAACATCCAGAAGCTCGCTCCCGAGTTCGGCCAGCTAGTCACCGAGCTGAACGCCAAGTCAAACTACCGATATGACGTGAGGCAGCGCGGCTCGGCCAACCACGGCATCGTCTTCTCGAGCGACCAGAACCTCCCCCGGCTCGGCGACGCCCTGTCGCGCGGCTTCCTGGGCGTGGGGGCCGAAGCCAAGCGGTCCCAGTACAACATCTCCTACCAGCGCGGGCTCACCGACCGCCTCAGCCTGGGCTTCATGGTCCCGTACATCAAGATGAAGGTCGACGTGAGCCACTCGATCGACGGCGTCAACACCGCGGGCGACATCTACCAGGCGTTCTCGGGCTTTCAGGGAACCGACCTTGCGCAGTTCGCCTCGACGCTCGACTTCGTCAGGAACGCATCCGACGAGACGCTCCAGGACCTCCTCATCCAGAAGGGCTACAACCGCTTCGGCGACTACAACGGCAGCGGCGTCGGAGACATGGTCCTCGGGGGCCGGTTCAACTACCTGAACAAGCGGCCCGCCAGCGGCGAGTGGATCAACTCGGTCCAGCTCGGCGCCACCCTGCCGACCGGCAAGACGCGCCATCCGCGCGACCTGACCGCCGTGGACTTCGGAACCGGCGCCTGGGACATCGGGGCGGCCCACCTCGTGAACTACACGCCCCATCGCCTCGTGACCCTGTCGCACTCATTCAACTACACCTACCGGCTGCCCAGCACCCGGATCATGTGGGTGCGCGAGAATCCAGACGACTTCATCCCCTCGTCCATTTCCGAGGAGAACGTGAACGTCCGGCTCGGCGACAAGTACTGGAACACGTTCGGCCTCAAGATCAACTTCACCAGCGCCTTCAGCATCGACTCGAACTTCGAGTGGTACTGGAAGCGCCCTGACAAGTTCTCCGGCGCGAGGCCCAAAGACTACGCCTACATGTCCGACAAGACCGACGCCTATGCCGAGACCTGGCAGATCGGCGCGTCGATCAACTCGATCGACGCGTTCCTCAAGTACAAGTTCCCGCTCCCGGGCGAGCTCGCGATCAACTACTACGTGCCGACCGCGGGCAAGAACTTCGTTATCGCACCCTACGGCACGGCCGAGCTGGCGCTGTTCTTCTGATTGCGCCCGCCCAGGCGAGCGGCTAAGTCAGATTCGTGAGCTGGTTCCGGGGGTTCATCCAGGGAAAGACGCGCATCGTGCTGGCCTGGGCTTTCGCCCTGGCCCTCGTCGCGCTCGCGCGCGACTACCCCGCCTGGCCGGGCATCGCCGTCTGCTTCGTGGGCGCTACCCTTCGTTTCTGGGCAAGCGGTTATCTTCGAAAGGACTCCCGGCCCGCCGTCGGCGGGCCCTATGCATTCGTGCGAAATCCGCTTTACCTAGGGACTTATCTGATGGCCGTGGGCACGGCCTGGGCCGTGGGAAACCTGCCGCTTCTCGCCACCGTCACCGTCCTCTTCGCGCTCATTTACCACTTCATTATCCTGGACGAGGAGACGAAGCTCGACAGGGTCTTCGGGGAGCCCTACCGGATCTATCGCAGCCACGTGCCGCGGTTCCTTCCGAGACCCTGGCCCGCCGGCTCAACGGCCCTCGACGGAGTCAATCCCGACCGGGGGCAGAGGCGTTACTCGTGGGAGATTTCCCTGAAGAACAAGGCCTACGAGTCCTACGCCTCGTTCGCCGGACTGATCGGAGGCTGCGCGGCGGTCGCCTGGGTCTGGAGCCGGACCGACTAATCGGGCGCCGTCGCGATCGCGAAGCGGTCGGCGCCCGCTTTCCTCGAGCGGTCCATCACCTCGATGGCCGAGCCGAGAAACGCCTCGCGATCCCCTTCCAGGATCACGAGGCGCGAAGCCGTCTTGCCGAACGCCGTCCGAAGCAACGTCTCGAAGCGGTTCCAATCGTCCGCCGGAACCGCCTCCTCGTTCACGCGGATCGAACCTCTTGCCAGCAGGGTCACGATCACGCCCTCGGGCTGGGCCTGCGACGTCGCCGAGCTCGCCTTGGGAAGGTTCACCTCGACGCCCATCTGGGTCATGACCGAGCTCGTCACCATGAAGATGATCAAGAGGACGAGAAAAATGTCGGTAAGGGGCGTGATGTTGATCTCGGCGACAATTCCCTCGCCTGAATCGGCCGAGCCGTAAGGCTCGCGTGCCGACGAGTCCCCGCTCGGACTAAGGGCCATTGGGGCCCAGCATCTCGGCGATCTCGTCCGTCTGCGCCCGGATCGCGAGGGTCAGCGAGTTCCATCGCGTCTGAAAAGCGTTGTAGGCGACGACAGCGACAACGGCGACGATGATACCGGCCGCCGTTGCGATCAGCGCCTGGGAAATGCCCGTGGCGACGACCGCGAAGCCGCCTGAGCCCGTGCGCGCCATTTCCTGAAAGGATTGAAGAATGCCGACCACCGTCCCGGCCAGTCCTACAAAGGGAGAGGCGCTGCCGATCGTCCCCAGGATCCATAAGTTGCGGCGCAGGTCGTGATTCACCCGCAGCCGCCGCCGCTCGAGCGCCTCCCGCCAGCCTTGCCGAAGCCGCTCATCCTTCGCGCCTAGCCGGTCGAGCGCCGCCGCGATCACCTTCGCGCTCGGAAGCGTCGGATTCGCCTCGCACAAGCCCCGCAGCCGCCCCTGTTCCCCGGACAGCAACGCGTTGACCGCCTGCAGATGGAAGGATTCGAGATCCCTACCCAGCCTGTAGAAACGCCAGAGACGCTCAAAGGTGATCACCCAGACGGCGAGCGAGCACACCACCAGCGGAACCATCGTGAACCCGCCGCTGCGAATCATCTCCAAGGTCGCCATGCGCAATCCCAGACGCTAGTGGGGAACATCGACACGGTCAAGACTTCGGGCTACCCTGCCGCCCGGAATGACGCTCAGACCACAGGATTTCCGGCTCGACTTCCCCCTCGTCATCGCCCTTGCGACGATCCTGTCGTGTGGCTCGTGCTCAAAGGACTCTGCGCCGTCGGGTCAGGCGCAGCCGCCCAAGGTGGGGAGCCGCCTCTTCGACTTCGACGATGCAGGGGTGACTGAGCTCGAAATCCTCAAGCACGATCCCGCGGACCCGGACACATGGTCGGCCCGTCTCACGCGCGGCCCCGGCGGCGACTGGGAAATCGCCTCCGGACCGGAGGGCCTGCCCCTAGTCGACCGCCGTGCCGACTCGACGTTCGTCGCCCATCTGGTCGACACCTTTCGCACGATTCAGGTGATTGCTCAGGCGCCCAAGGGGCCGCTTTCGTCGTTTGGGCTCGAGCCACCGCATTTCGCTTTCCGCTGGAAGGCGGGAGGAGGCAGGGTCACCGGACTTCAGTTGGGCGCGCGGCTGACTCCCGGGGCCGCCCTGACCGATGGCGTCTACGCTCAGGCCGGCGACGGAGCCGTAGTCGCCGTCCGCGGAGCGACCCTTAAAATGATTGAGTACCTGATCTCCTTCGAAGTGATCCGCCGACGCCGGCTCCTCACTGTCGAAGCCGACGATGTGGATGAGATCGAGCTCTGGAGCCGGGGCCGCCGGGCCTTCTACGCCCTGCGCGAAGGCGAACGCTGGGTCGATGCGCGAGAGCGAAAGCTCCCCGTCCGGGTCACTGAGTGGCTGACCGCCCTGACTCACATCCGAGTCCGGCGGTTTCTTGACGACGGACCCACCGAGCCGGCGCCCACCCTTGTCCGGCTCGTCCTCCGGGGCCGCGGCCTGCAGCCGATCGAGGTGCTGGCGATCCGGAAAAAGGGCCAGCTCATCGCGACCATCTCGTCCCGCCCCCGCGGAATCTTCGCGCTGCACGACGAGGCGATTGAGCTCTTCCGGGCCCCGCTCCCGAGGTGATACTCTTTTCGTGTTATGCTAGCGCCTGTGTTCGTCAAAGGGCACCTCTCCTTCGGACTGGACGGGCACTCGCTCGAGTACATCCACCAGAGCATCTCGGTTTTTGGCGTCACCGGCCTTCCCTGGAAGCCGCTGAATCCGAGAGAGCACTTCGGCCGTACCGTCAGCGTCTCGGTCCGCATTCCCCTTCACCAGCCCCTCAGCTTCAAGACGTCCGCCTCCATCCTCCGGGAACAGACGCTCTACTCCGAAGGCATGGGCCTGCGGTTTCTGCTCGACGCCGAGCTGCAGGGTCACCTCTCGGCCTACATTGCACTGCACGGGTTCTACCCGACCGAGTACGTCCGCAAGTATCCCCGAATTCCCTCCCAGGTCGCCATCCAGACCTATCCCCAGCGGGTGCTGGTCGTTCCGGCCGGAGAGGGCACGGACGCCCAGCCCATGGTCTTCGACGTGGTGAACCTGAGCCCGAACGGAGTTCTGCTCCTCACCGAGAATCAGGGCTCGCTTTCTCTGCTGCCCGGGCACCGCGTCCATATGACGCTCGAGCCCCGAGGCTGGTTTCCGGTGCCGGTGCGCGTCCAGGGCCTGGTCTGCCGAGTGACCGACGAGCTCAACGTCAGCAGCAACAATCTCACCCGATACCTCGGCGTGAAGTTCGTCCGGGTCGACGAGCCGAACAAGGCCGCGTTCCTCGACCTCCTCAAAGATATCCTGGAACGGATGAAGACTATGCGAAAGCCCGACTCGGGGTAGGCGGGAGAGTGAGGCGCGGTTACTTGCCCTTTGAGCGGGCGGGGATCCAACTGGACGCCCGCTCAAAGGGCAAGAAGTGCGCTAAG
>CAYJTX010000105.1:0-2874 GCA_964372615.1 uncultured Bacteriovoracaceae bacterium
GATTCCGATGGGACGGATCGGCGGGGGTACCCCGCCTGGAGGAGCCGGGCCGGGAGGCGTACCGCAAGAAGTCAACGCGGTGACGCTGATCTCGGAAAGCTACCTTGGCAAGGAGCCGAACTTTGAAGACTGCGTCGGAACTGACGCTGGAGGACTGGGGAGCTTTCCCGCTTTTTTCGATAATGGCTGTTAAGTGGCTTTCAGAGCTGAATCCTGTCCGGACCGGGGCGGCGACTCGTGCGTCGATTCGCGGCCGCGAGGGCCAGAGCATTCTGGAGCTCCTGCTCATGTTCCCCATGATGATGGGGCTCGCCATCGTGCTCATCAAGGTCAACACGGTCATCCAATTCTCCATCGTGAATCAGCAGTATGCCCGCGCCCAGACTCTCTGGCTCGCCTTCAATCACGCCTGGTACCCCAAGACCGACAAGCGCGAGCCGTTCTTTGCGCAGCGGGGCTACAATCGAATGATCGTCGGCGTGGCCGAGAACGCCGCTCCGGAGCCGGACGAGCCCTACGTGCCGGAAGTGAGCAAGCACATGATCGCCCGGACCCGGGCGCTGGCCGGGGGAGAGGGCTCGACCCAGGAAGAGCCGGCGCAGCGGGGATTTGTCCACGTCAGAACGACGGTGGCGATGTGCACGCCCTCGACCTTCGTCGGCTCCGGATCAAGCCGGCAGTCGATCACGGTTCCGAAGGTCGCCAAGGCGGGCGTGTCCCGGGATCCCTTCGACCCGAAGAGCTTTTCTTACTGCGTGAGTCCACTCGATGAATAACAAGGCGCTCACCCTATCCCTCGGTATGGCGATGCTCGGGTTCTTCTTTGTGTCGAGCTACGTCACCAGCATCGAAGACGAGGCCAAGAAGAAATTCGGTACGGAGATTCTGGTGGTCAAGGCCAAGCAGTTCATCCGTGAGCAGGACACGCTTACGACGAACATGCTCGAGTACGTCCTCATTCCGAAGCGCTTCCTGGAGCCCGCGGCGGTCTACTTCGAGAAGAAGGAAGAGGACAAGGAGACGGCTAAGGGCCTCAAGGATCTCGAAGGGTCAGTCGCCGTCGTTCCGATCAAGAAGGGGGAGCAGCTGACCTACAACAAGCTCACGACCCCCAGCGTACGCACGGGCCTCGCGCCTCAGATCGCGCCCGGCCGTCGCGCGATCTCGATTCCAGTGAACGAGGTGAGCGGCGTCTCGAAGCTCGTGAAACCGGGCGACCGGATCGACTTGATCGCCGTCATGGACCTCGGCGGAGGCAAGGAGAACAAGATCGCGAAGACGATCCTCCAGGACGTGGTCGTGCTCGCGGTCGGCAGGCAGGTGACGAATAACGTCGCGCGGCTGATCGAGATCGATCCGTATAGCGGCAAGGAGAAGATCAAGTCCCTGTCCGAAGACTCAAGTTTCGGGGCGGTGACTCTGGAGTTGGAACCGGGACAGGCGCAGGTGATGGCGCTCGTGATGGCGAATTCAGAGAACGCTGTCACGATTTCGCTGAGAAACAATGACGACACGGACCGCGCGACGATGGGCGCGACGACGGCAGCGGACATCCTCGGCGCCGACGCGGCAAGAGTGCAGAGGGCCCCGGCGAAGAAATGAGCCTCTCCCTGGATCGCTCGAGCTTGGGGCCGATGCGGCGGATCTGGGGGCTCTCGACCGTCTTCGTCCTCGTCATTACGGGCGCGGCGACCGCGCTCGCGGAGCCGCCCAAGGTGGATGTCGGCGCCCCGAAGAAGAAGAAGCCGTTTTCGAGGTCCAAGCTCACTTATGACGAATCCGAGGGGCTGGCTGACCGCCGAAAGCTCCTCCTCACTACCGGCGAGGACAAGGCCATCGATCTGGACTTCGAGGCGAACGCCGGAGCGCAGGGCATCGCGATCGGCAACCCGCAGGTCGTGGCGACGACGCTCGTGCGGATCGACAAGAGATTCCAGCTCGTCTTCAAGCCCCTGAAGGGCGGCGAGACGACCGTGTCCGTTCGTGACGCGGACGGGAACATCAAGCTCATTTTCACGGTGGTCGTGACGGGCAACAATCTTCTCCGGCGCGCCGCGGAGATTCGGGAGCTGCTTCGTGATATCGAGGGTATCGACATCCGGGTGGTGGGGCAGAAGATCGCGGTGGACGGGCAGGTCATCGTGCCCAACGACTACACCCGGCTTCTCAGCGTGCTCGCCGACAAGTCCTACTCCGATCTCATCATCAACCTGACCACGATGTCGCCGCTCTCGCTCCAGGTACTCGCCAAGCGAATCGGCGAGGACATCGCGGCCTTCGCTCCGAACGTGAAGACGCGGGTCGTGAACGGGGTGATCTGGCTGGAGGGCACGGTCGACAACGACGCCACCGCGAATCGGGCCGTCTCCGTAGCCACCCTGTACCTTCCGGAAGTGCGGCCCGGAAATCCGCTGCTCGCGAAGGACCCGGGGGCCCAGTCCCTGACGCGACCCCTGATCAAGAGCTTTATCCTGGTCAATCCGTCGCCGCCCAAGAAGCAGGTGAAGCTCGTTCGGATCACCGTGCATTACGTCGAGCTTTCCAAGGACTACAGCAAGGCGTTCGGGTTCAAGTGGGAGCCCGGGTTCACGGCGGATCCGACGATCACCATCGGTACCGCCCAGGAGGGCGGCAGCGGCGCCGCGACCACCTCGTTCACGGCGACGGTCTCGAGCCTCGTGCCGAAGCTCTCGTCGGCGCAGTCCGCCGGCTTCGCGCGCATCCTCAAGACGGGGACCGTCATCGTGAAGAAGATCGGGTCCGCGTGCATCGTCTTCTTGTTCGCGTTCAAGTGCTTGACGAACTGAGCGATGCCGCCCTCATAGTGGAACGAGTGCTTCTTATCCTCGCGCTCGTCTATGATAGTGATCTTGG
>CAYJTX010000105.1:2884-9562 GCA_964372615.1 uncultured Bacteriovoracaceae bacterium
TTCCGCCGCGGCTGGGGTTACTCCGTCGAACAAGAGAAGAGCGGCGACGCGGCGAAGCTCGAGGAGACCACGCAGTTTCCCTTTGTCGTCCTGGGCGCGGCCGGAGCCGCGCAGGCGGCGTCGCAAAACGTGGGCTTCTCGCTCGCCGTGACTCCCCAGATCCTGGGTCAGAGCGAAGACATCGAGATGAATCTCGATCTGAATCAGATCAACCTCGTGGGCCGGGCCCCCGCCGGTGGTCCGCCGGTCACCTCCAACCACAAGGTCACGACGAAAATCTACGTGAAGAACAAGGAGAGCGCCGCGGTCGCCGGCGTGATCGCCACGGACGTGGGAACCGATTTCAACAAGGACGATCCGAGGCCGGGTTCCTTCGAGGGAACGACGGAACCGCTGTTTTCGCTGCTGAGGTCGAAGGCCTACCGAAAGAAGAAGTCCCAGTTCGTGATCTTCGTGACGCCCGAGATCGTCGACAACGCGTCCGATGGAACGGAAGACCTCAAGAAGAATTTCAGGATTCGGGTGAAGTAGATGGCAGGCCACATGATAGCGGTCGTCGGAGGAAAGGGGGGAGTCGGAAAGAGCGTCTTCGCGGCCAACCTCGCGATCGCCTACCTGCAGCAGTTCAAGCAGAGACCTCTCATCGTCGATCTCGACCTGGGAAGCCTGGGCGACCAGAACATCATCCTCGGCCAGAATCCCCAGAAGAACATCGCTGACGTAGCGAAAGCACAGGCGATGCAGATCGACCCGAAGTCGCTCGCGCCCTTCATGGTCAATGCGTCCCAGGGCTATAGCTTCATCGGTGCGCCCCGCGAGGTCGCCCTCACGCGGGATTTCGACCTAGAGGGGCTGGGTCGGTTCCTCAAGGGCATCACCCAGGTCTTCAATCTGACGGTCATCGATCTCGGCTCCGCGATGGACCCTTACGTGATGAAGACGCTCGAGTACGCGACCGCGATCTTCGTCGTCACAACGGCCGATGTCATCGTGATCAACCAGACGAAACGCACCCTGGCGAAGATCCAGGAGCTTCTCTTCCCGCCCGAGATGGTCCAGATCGTCGTTAACCGCTTCTCGCAGTCGAGCATCATCAACGCGCAGATGATCCAGAAAAACCTCGGTCGCCCGCTCTTCGCGGCGATCCCGGAAGACCCAGGCACCTGTGATGGATGCCTGTCGAAGAGCATGCCCATCTGCCTCGCGGCCCCCAACGCGCCGATCGCGCGCGCTTACCACGATCTGGTACGGAAGATTCAGCAGACGAGCCTGCTTGAGAAGCTTGCGACTCTCAAGAAACCCTCCGGTGTCGCCGCGAAGGCGATCGCCACTGCGACTTCTGACGCGGCGAAGTCCGACGGAGGGCCCAGTAGCCGCAGCTCGGCGGCCCCGATGGATCCGTGGACCGCGATGAAGCTTCGGATCCACAAGGCGCTCGTCGAGCAGATGGATCTGAAGAAGATGAATACGGATACCAAGGACGCGAAGCAGGCCGCGGTGCTTCGTGAGAAAACGCAGAAGGGCGTGCTGGATATCCTGCAGCAGGAGGATACGGCCACGCTTCTGACGACCCGCGAGCTGAAAGCTCAGATGGTGAAGGAGGTGCTGGACGAGGCCCTCGGCCTGGGCCCGCTCGAGGATCTGCTCTCCGACGACGCCGTCACCGAGATCATGGTGAACGCGCGCGACCAGATCTATATCGAGAAGGCCGGCAAGCCGGGACTCGCGAAAACCACCTTCTCGAGCGAGCTGCAGATGATGAACGTCATCGAGCGCATCGTCACGCCGCTCGGCCGGAGAGTGGACGAGAAGGTGCCGTTCGTCGACGCGCGACTGATGGACGGCTCTCGGGTGCATGTCATCATCCCTCCGCTCGCCCTGCGCGGCCCGACCATCACGATCCGGAAGTTTCCGAAGAAGCGAATCAAGCCCGAAGATCTCGTCAACTACGGTTCGATGACGACGGAGATCTCCGACTTTCTGCGCTGCTGTGTCGAAGCCAAGCTCAATATCGTCGTCTCGGGAGGCACCGGATCCGGCAAGACGACCCTTCTCAATGTGCTCTCGAACTTCATACCGACGAGCGAGCGCATCATCACGGTCGAGGACTCCGCCGAGCTCCAGCTCAGCCAGGACCATGTCGTCCGGCTCGAGACGCGGCCGAAGAACATCGAGGGCGAGGGCGAGGTTTCGATCCGCGACCTGATCAAGTGCTGCCTGCGGATGCGCCCGGACCGGATCGTCGTCGGCGAGTGCCGGGGGGGCGAGGCCCTCGACATGCTTTCGGCGATGAACACCGGCCACTCCGGGTCGCTGACGACCGTGCATGCGAACAACCCGCGCGAGTGCCTGGCGCGCCTCGAGACCCTCTGCATGCAGGCCGGTCTGGGCCTGCCGGTCAAGGCGATCCGCGAGAACATCGCCTCGGCCGTGAACCTCATCATCCAGCAGAGCCGGCTGATGGACGGGTCGAGAAAGGTCCTCTACATCACCGAGGTCTGCGGAATGCAGGGCGAGGTGGTGAGTCTCCAGGACGTGTTCCTTTTCAAGCAGGAGGGGATGGACAAGAAACGGAAAGTCGTCGGGCGATTCGTGCCAACGGGCTTCATTCCGAAATTCGTCGAGGAGATGGAGATGAAGGGCATGAAGATCTCGAGAGGGCTGTTCGCCTCCAAGTGAACCATGGGCAAGTCGCTGGGCCTTCTCCTCATCTCCGTCGGGATCTTCATCATCTCCTACCAGCAGAGCAAGCGCTTCCTGGACTGGCTCAGGTTCCAGTCGCTCGGTACCCGCGACTACATCGTCGAGAAGCTCCAGATGATGTTCATCGAGATCCCTCCCCACAAGATCCTGATCGGGCTTTTCAGCCTCAGCTTCGGCCTCGGCACGATAGTGTTTCTGGCGTTTCTTCCTCGCCTCTTTCCCGGGATCCCACTGGCCATCGTCGTGACCATCGTCGGCTGGAAGGCTCCAAAGCCCTTCGTCGATCGGATGTACAGGAAGAGGGTCGAAAAGTTCGTCATGCAGATGGTGGACGCTCTGAATCTCATGTCCAACGGCATGAAGTCAGGCCTTTCGGTCATTCAGTCCCTGGGCCTCGTGACCCAGGAGATGTCCAATCCAATTCAGCAGGAATTCGGCCTCGTGTTGAGCGAGAACAAGCTGGGTGTATCGATCGAGGAGGCCTTCAATAATCTAGCCAAGCGCATTAAGAGCGACGACGTGGAGATGTTCGTGACCTCCATCAATATCCTGAAGGAGACCGGGGGAAATCTCGCGGAGACTTTCGATACGATCGTTACGACGATCCGCGAGCGGATCAAGGTGGAGAAGAAGATCTCGGCGATGACTGCGCAGGGTTTTTATCAGGGCGTATTCGTGATGGCGATCCCGCCGATCCTGGGGTTCGTGTTCTACCAGAGCGACCCGGAGTTCATGCTGCCGCTCTTCACGACTCCGCTCGGCTGGGCGATTCTCTTTGTCATCGCGCTCTTGGAGGCCATCGGCTTTATTGTGATCATGAAAGTCGTTAAAATTGACGTATAGTAGAGAGAGAGTGAGACTGTGAGTAATTCTCATTTCAGTTTTCAGGGGGAACGACCAATGCACAAGACCTGGACCGCGGGGCTGAGCGCCATATTTTTGACGGCGATTCTCGCCTTACCGACCGGCGCGATGGCGAACGTGAGCTTGAAGAACGGCAACTTCTTCATCGGCTATACGGACATCCTCTATCCGGGCGGGTTCGAGCCCAAGATCGAGCGTGTCTACAACTCCAAGACCGCCCATAACGGGATTTTCGGTTGGGGCTGGGGCAACGAGTACGAGGTTTACCTGACCGTCTCCGCCGACGGAAGCGTGGTTGTTCACGAGTACGGGGGCGGCGCGGAGAACCGCTTCAGCCCGGTCGCGTTCAACGCCGAGGAGCTCAACAAGGCCGTCGAGGCGATCGGCGCCACCGCCCAGAAGGCCGGCGTCATGGGAAATCAGCAGCAGGCCGCGGCCTATAAGGAAAGGCTGCGGACCGACGCCACCTATCGAAACGACGAGTGGGAGAAATTCCGGAAGCAGGGCAAGATGCAGCCGCGTGTGCTCACGACGGGTACGCAGCTGCACTCCAACAAGTTCAGCTACCAGTACCTGACCCGCGTAAAAGACGGCTACGTCCGCAACTACGACAACGGCCGAATCGAGAAGTTCAATGACGCCGGAAAACTCGTTCGCATTTCCGACAAGAACAGCAACTTCATCGATATCACCTACGCGGCAGACGGCAAGATGCAGAAGATCATCGATAACTTCAATCGAAAGATCTTCTTCAGCTACAACCAGCTGGGTCGAGTCGAGAAGCTCCAGGGTGAGAACAACAAGGAGGCGGAGTTCAAGTACAACAGCCTGGGCGAGCTTACCTACAGCAAGGACGCGGGCGGAAACGGTTATACGTACAAGTACAGCGATCCGGTGGCGCAGCGGCACAATCTCAACGAGATCGGGTATACGGACAAGACCACGATGCAGATCGCGTACTACCCTTACGAGAAGCTCGAGAACGTCAAGAGCGTGAAGGATCGGGACGGGACCCTGACGGAATACAATTACGGGACCGATGCCGCGGACAAAGGGCATCTCTCGGTCGGCGTTGCCGTGAAGAGCCCGGATGGCAAGGCCATTTCGAACAGCAAGTACGAGTATTACACGAAGCGGAAGGCTGACGGCGAGGAATGGACCTACAAGATGGTTACGGTCCTCGACGGCGACAAGACCGAGACCACTTATAACGAGTGCTGCGGGCTGCCGCTCCTGATCAAGCGAGGCGGCGAAGAGACCGCGTTCGAGTACGACAACAAGGGGCATGTGACTAAAAAGACCACGCCGACGGAGGTCACCGAGCTCGCTTATGATCCGAAGGTCGGCAAGGTGACCAAGGTCATGCGCTACTCGAAGCTCAACAAGAAGCAGACGAACTGGTCGCAGTTCAAGTACGACGACAAGGGCAATCTCGTCTTCGCGCAGAATTCCCAGAACAAGGGAGTGAAGCTGATCTACGACGGAAACGGCCGCATCAGCAGTCTGATCGATCAGAACAAGCGAACGATCCGGTTCAAATACAACGAAAACTCGAAGCCCGTGGAGATTACGGACCCGTCTCTCGGGACGATTACCGTGAGCTATACGAACAGCGGAGAGATCAAGAAGGTCGAAAGCTCGGCGGGACGGAAGATCGCGCTCCAGGTGACGTCGGCATTCCAGAACCTCCTGGACATCATCAGGCCTGCGGGCGTTAGCCTGAGCTTTTAAGTTCAGTTTCATGCCAGTGGGTTGATCATGGCGCTTGCGGCTGTCCAGTTGTTTGACGCCCCCTAGTTCAAGTGACGTTATAAGTATTTGTTAATAATGACTAATACCAGGAGCTAAGTGGCACCGCGCTTGCTCTGAGTAGGGGGGAGAGAGAAATTTGACCCAACTAGATCAGTCAAGTAGACTCATCGAGGAGGGGATCCCACTCAGTGTTGGGGAGAGGAGATTGAGGATGAAAAACAAGATTTTGGTGAAGGCGCTGTTCATAGTGGCGGGTTTGAACCTGGCGGCGGCGGCTACGGTTTTATCAACGGACGCGCTAGGCGATCCTCCCTGCCAGGCGGGCGCGACGACGACTACCCCTCCTCCTCCTCCTCCGGTGGGCGTGGGTACTTCGTCCAGTAGCACTGCGTCGACTTCTGCGAGCGATAGCAGCTCGTCGTCTCACTAAGCCAAGCGCGACAAGCGCGAAAGGTTCGAAATTTCTGACGGCCTTCTCTCGAGATCATCGAGAGGGGGCCGTTCTCTTTTTCTTCGCTCGGTGGCGCCCATGCCGACCCGCGCTTTTCCCCTCACTTTCCCTCCGCCCAATTCCTAGTCACCCCCAGTCACGACTGACACAGCCCAG
Source organism: uncultured Bacteriovoracaceae bacterium (assembly GCA_964372615.1). GTDB lineage: Bacteria > Bdellovibrionota > UBA1018 > UBA1018 > UBA1018 > CAYJTX01. The sequence goes on from CAYJTX010000105.1 coordinate 8,811, forward strand.
AATCATCCCCCCCTCTGGCTCCTGAAAAACCCTGACTTTTCACCCGTGTCAGCCGGTACCCATGTGGCACTCGTGTTGCACCTACCCCCTCGTGGCGCTTCGGTGGATTCGAGGCATCACCTAGTAGAGAGAGCTAGTTGTTGAAGCAGAAGTAGCAGCTGGGCAGTAGCTGTTGTTGAGTAGCAGAGGAGTGGTTGAGTCATGTTGAAGCGGTTCTCCCTCATTGTTGCGTTGAGTATTCCCTTCACGCCCGTGGCATTCGCCGTGGGCACGATCGCCGAAGAAGTCCAGGCAGAGCGTGCACCCGCCTCGAGCGTGCGTGACGAGCCTCGCGTATTCGATCGCCGAGTGGTGACGGATCGCCGGGAAGGCGTGATGAAGGTGTCCGAGATGAGCGGCGCGTCGCTCTATTGCGACGAAGTCAACGGCAGGAAGCAGCTCACCGACGAGGACGCCAGGCGCAGGAACGAAGCCCCCGCGAATGCTGCGCCCGCCATCGCCGCGGCCGCGCCGGCGACGGGGTAACCCGGCTAAGCGCCCTTTCGCCCCGGATCCCTGCCGCCGATGATCACCACCTGGGCGATCATGCTGGCGCTGAAGAAAATCACGTTCAGACAGACTATGGCATACGCGTGCAGCGCGAGTGCCAGGAGGCCGACGACGCTGCGGGGCGCTTTGGCCAGCAGAAGCACGGCGAGCGTGAGCTCCCCTGCCACGGCGGCGATCGCGAGCGCGGCGTTCGGCCCCAGGCC
>CAYJTX010000106.1:0-9539 GCA_964372615.1 uncultured Bacteriovoracaceae bacterium
CTTCGAGTCCAATCATGTCTCAGCCGGCTGTTGGTTGGCTGGACTGACGTGGTTGGCGAGCCTATTGACGGATGCGGACCGCCGATCGTGGAGAAGCGGGTACTTTCTCTTCTTCCTCATCTGTGGCGGTTTGGTCGTGCGAAGCCCCTATTTCTTTGTCTTTGCGCTCCCATTGCCATTCATCCTGGCTGGGATTTTCCTGCTCCTGGGGGAGTCAGCGCGTTTCCGGGGTTTCTTGCTCTCTGGCATCGGCGCGGCCTTCGTATTCGCTCTCCTTTTGGGCATCAATTTCCTGGTGTCCGGGCTTCCGTTGGACGCTCCTCAGGAGCTGATGTGGAAACTCGCTGACCAAGTCAAGTTCAGCAGCTGGTGTGATCCCTATCAGTACGCGTACTTTATCGAGGGCGTCTCCGCGAAGCCTCACGCCAGGCTGAGTGCCCCGGATTTCCGCTTTGTCGATCGCGCACATTGGGAGCATCTGTTCCGTCTCGACTACCTGAAGGGAATTTTTCCGGAGCTGCCGGACAGGGCCTGGCTATCGCTTGCCGCCATGGGTTTCGCGCTCAGGTGGGTCCCGAGAAAGCTGCGTCGCGTTGGAAAGTCGCCGGGTATCGGACTTCAATACCGCGCGCTGTTGCCGGTCCTGGTAGTTCCCGTCCTGGTTGTGCTGGCCTCGCGGATTCTCGATAATCAGGAATCCATTTATAGAAACGCGACATTCCTGGTTTTCTTCACGCTCACCCTCCTCTGCGTCGCGTGGAGGCTCGTATTCTCGGCTTGCCTGAGGCCCCTCGTCCGAAAGTGGGAGCCGCTGCTTGGCCTATGCTTTGTCGTCGCCACTGCGTTGAGGGGTGTTTCCACGACTCTCGTGCGCGAAGCATCCCAGCCAGCGGGAGCGGGCGATCTCCTCTCTTCCGCGGCGGGCTGGGTATCGGTTCGGGATGCATTGGGAAAGGATCCGCTCGTGATCAGGGGCGGCGATGTCTATTCGACCTGGCTCGAGGCCAAGAAATGGGTCGGCCTGGATACTCCGATTTACTCGCTCAATCAATCGGCGCGTGCGGGCGCGGCGCATATGATCCCGGGATCGGGCATCCTCACCGAGCCGTCGCGCTCATGCTTTTTCGGGAAGTGGCACCTGATCGCCTTTGGATCCCCGGAAGTCGCACGCTCCGCCTTTCAGTCGATCGGCATCAACCATTTCCTGGTGGACGTGGGCTGGGAGTTTTTCGGAGGGTTTCCATTCAGTCCTCTTTTCAGCCCCGAGGGTCTGGATCGAATATTCAAGCTGACCTGGACGAGGGGCAACTTTTACGTTCTGACCTGGAGACAGCCCGGCGATCCTCCACTTCCGCCTCGGCTGCTCGAAGGAGTCAGGCAGCGCCGCGAAGAACCGCGGCTCTCCGGCGTCTACCAGAACGCCTTGGCGATATACGAGTACAACAAGGGGCGACCGCCACCCATCATGAGGCCGCCGAATCTCCCGGCGACCCGCGGTTGGGAGTAGCCCGCTAGCCGCAAAGGATCGTCTCGGTCAAAGCGCCCGGCTCGAGCCCGTGCGCCTTGAGCAGATCCCAGTGGGACCCGAAGGCGTGAATGAATTTGTCCTGGAGACTGAAGGCGTGCAGGCGGCACCGAGCCCGCGAGTCCCAGGCGAGCTGCTTGACCTGCGCCGCGAGGCCCCCCACGGTCGAAGTCTCCTCGAGCACCGCGACCTGAGGATAGGTCGCGAGTACGCGCGCGATTCCGTCCCGGTCCAGCGGCTTGAGCGTGTGGACGGAGACGACCGAGGTCTTCCTGCCTGCCTTCTCGAGGCGATCCGCTACCTCGAGGGCCATCTTCATGATGGGTCCGAACGAAAGGATGCAGACGTCCGACCCCTTTCGAAGGTATCGGATCTTCCCGACCTCGAAACGGTCGAGCGCGTTCTCCGTGAGCTTGGGCTCGCCGGATTTTCCGAGCCGCAGATAAATGGGGCCCGTCGCCTTGGAGCAGTGCCAGGTCGCGGCCTCCGTCTCGAGCGGGTCGCAGGGCGCGAGGATCGACATGTTCGGCAATGCGGACATGACCGCGATGTCCTCCTGGGCGTGGTGGGTACCGCCCAGCGTGGAGTAGTTCACACCGCCGCCGATTCCGACGACGGTGACCGGGAGATTCTGGTAGCACAGATCATCGCGGACCATCTCGAACGGGCGGTAGATCGAGAAGGTGGCGATCGTGTAGGCAAACGGCTTCAATCCCCGCATGGCGAGCCCGGCGCAGAAACCGATCATGCTGGCTTCCGCGACGCCGACGTCGATGAAGCTTCTGGGAAACTCTTCGCGAATCGCCGGCATGCTCCCCGCGGGCGAGATGTCCGCGACGACGACGTAGATCCGGGGGTCCTGCTTGCGGATCAGGTGGATCGTCCGCGCGAAGGTATCCCTCACTCGCGCACCTCGTAGAGCTCCTGGAGCGCCTTCTGATATTCCTGGGGACTGGGCGATCGGTAATGCCAGATCGGGACCCCTTCCATGAAACGGAAGCCCTTGCCCTTGATGGTCTTCGCGACAACCATGAGCGGTCTGTCGACTCGACGACTTCTCACCACGCGCTGGATCAGCTCGCCGTCGTGCCCGTTGATCTCGACGGTCTCCCAGCCGAAGGCCCGGATCTTGTCCACGATCGGATAGAAATTGGGATGAAGCTCGCTCACTCTTCCGAGCGACTGGAAATCGTTCAGGTCGAGAAAGCCCACGAGCTGCCGAACTCCGACGTTGGGCGCGAGCATCAGCGCCTCCCAGACCGACCCCTCCTGCATCTCGCCGTCGCTCAGGACGACGTAGGTGATCCTGTCGTTCCCGGTCTCCTGGTCGGCGTACGCCATTCCGACAGCCATGGTCAACCCGTGACCCAGGGCTCCCGTCGAGGCCTCGATACCCGGCGTTCCGTAGTCGGGATGGCCCCCCAACCTTCCGCCCGGCTTGCAGTAGGTCTCGAGATCGTTCTTCGAGAGAATTCCGAGCTCCTCCAGGATGAGGTACTGGGTGATGCAGCCATGCCCCTTGGACATGATGAAGCTGTCCAGGAATCGCCCATCGCCTCCCTTCCGCATCAGCCCGAAGTAAATCCCCTCGACCAGCTCCAGGGCCGAGCAGGTACCACCGATATGAAGGGCACCGACGGTCTGAGAGATATCCAAAAGTCGGCGCCGGAGCTTGAGACAACGCTTTCGCGATGCCTCGATGTCGAATCCGCTCACCACTTCGTCGGCCTCTCCTTCAACGCGGGATGCGAGACCAGAAGGTGCCAGACCACCGCGCAGAAGCCTTCGGTATGCGGGGTCACGTGCTCGTCGCTGACCGTCGGAATCAGGACGCAAGCGTCGGCGACTTCACGGGTGTACCCACCGTCGCGACCGCAGATTCCGAAAACGGCCGCGCCCACCTCGCGAGCTGCGTCGATCGCGCGAACGAGGTTCATCGAGACTCCGCGTGCCTTGTTCCCCCCGCCGACCGAGAAGACGAGCACCGCGTCCTTCCCCCTGATCCGAGAGGCGCGCAGCCACTCGGAGAAAGCGGTATCCCAGCCCTCATCATTGATCCGGGCCGTCAGCTCGGACACGTTGTCGGTGGGCGCGTACGCCTCGAAGGCGCAGAGCTTCCGGAAGTCGTTCACCGCGTGGCTCGCGTGACCCGCCGAGCCTCCATTGCCCAGGATGAACAGCCTCCCGCCTCCGGCACGCTTGGCCGCGAGCCCGGCAGCGAGACGTTCGATGGCGGAACCATCGAGCTTGGCCACCACGTCGGCGCACTCCCTGAGGTACCTCGCCGAGAACCCGTCGCCAGACGCGCTCGCCCTTGGCTCGACGCTCATAGCGCGTATCCGGCGGCCTCGGCGTCGCGCTTGAACATCTGGACGGTCTCCAGACTGAACTGGGTCAGGTCCTTCCGGAAATTCGACATCTTCTTGATCAGATCCGGAGTCATCGTGATGATGTGGCACCCCGAGAGCTCGGCCTGGATGGCATTGAACGCCTCCCGGCTGCTGGCCCAAAGCAGCTCGATATTACGGTCCGCGTCCGCGCAGATGCGCGCGGCCTCCGACATGAGCGGCATGGGGTCGTAGCCCGCGTCGGCGATCCGGCCTGCGAAGACCGAAACGATCGATGGAGCGCCTCCCTTGAGCGCAGCGCAGGTGCTGGCCACCTGCTCCGGAGTGAAGATCGCGGTGACGTTGAGCTTGATGCCCTGGTGGGAGAGCTCGTGAATCAGCTTTTCCGAGGACTGCCCGGTGGAGTTCGTGACCGGGATCTTGACGTGAAGGTTCTCGCCCCAGGAGCGGATCTCGCGAGCCTGCCTCGCCATCTCTCCGAACTCGTCCGCGAACACCTCGAACGAGATGGGCTTCGTCCGGATCTTGGAGAGCAGGTCCTTCGAGAAGGCCTTGTAGTCCTTGATGCCCACCTGCTTCATGAGCGTGGGGTTCGTCGTGAACCCCTGGACCAGCGGGTTCGCCGCCAGCTCGAGCATCAATTTGGGGTCAGCCCCGTCCGAAAAAACCTTGATTCTGCCCGCGTACCTGCATTCTGGTTTCATGCAGCCGATTATGGGTGAGGCGGCTGGGAGGCGTACAGCAGAATCAGCCGCGCCGCTTCCGGAAGCGAGTCGGCCCGCCAGTCCGGGTGGCATTCGTGCTCCAGGGGGAGGTCGCCGACCAGGATCGTCCTGCATCCGGCCGCCCGGCCCGCCTCCACGTCGCTCCAGCGATCACCGACCATGTAGGAGCGGGAAAGGTCGATGGCCAGCCTGCCCGCCGCCTGAACAAGCATTCCCGGTTTCGGCTTTCGGCACCCGCAGCCGTCGGCTGCGACATGCAGACAGACTTCCAGAGCGTCAATCGGCAGACGCTGCCGGAGCCAGAGGTGTATCCGATCGAGTTCCACGGGATTCAGCTCGCCCGTGGCGACTTCGGGCTGGTTCGTCACCACAACCAGAAGGAACCCGGCAGCCTGGAACCGCGCCATTGCGTCCTCGACTCCCGGCAGGAGCCGATACTCCTCGAACTTGAGCGGCGCCCGCATGCGCCCGTTCCGCAAGACCGACTCGTTGATGACCCCATCCCGGTCGAGAAAGACCGCCGCCCTTTTCACCCGGAAAACTTATGGCAAACTGGTAGAAATGCAACCGTCCAAGGTGATGGTCGTCGGTGGAGCGGGTTATGTCGGCTGCGTGCTCGTTCCGCTGCTTCTGGAGCGAAGCCACGAGGTCACCGTCTACGACATCATGTACTTCGGGGACGAGGGCCTCCCGAAAGACCACCCCCGCCTGCGGGTCATCGCCGGGGACATGCGTGATCTGGAAAAATACTCCCGCGCCGTCGCGGGCCACGACGCGGTGATCCACCTGGCCTGCATCTCGAACGACCCGAGCTTCGAGCTCGACCCGGCGCTCAGCAAGTCCATCAACTTCGACTCGTTCGAACCCCTCGTGATTGCGTCGGAAAAAGCTGGTGTGCGTCGCTTTGTCTACGCCTCGACGAGCTCCGTCTACGGCGTAAGCGACGCCCCTGAGGTCACCGAGGAGCACCCCCTTGTGCCCCTGACCGACTACAACAAGTACAAGGGGATGTCGGAGCCGTTGCTCCTGAAACACCAGTCCCCGGAGTTCACGACGGTCATCATCCGCCCGGCAACGGTCTGCGGGTATTCGCCGAGGACCCGACTCGACCTCTCCGTCAATATCCTGACGAACCACGCCTATAACAAAGGGAAGATCACCGTATTCGGAGGCGTACAGAAGCGACCGAATATCCACGTTCAGGATATCGCGGAGCTCTATGTGCGCCTCCTCGACGAACCCGCCGCCAAGATCGCAGGTCAGACTTTCAACGCCGGGGCCGAGAACCTCTCGATCTCGGCCCTGGCCCAGATCGTCAAGGAAGTCCTCGAGGCCGAATGCCCCGAGAAGCGACCCATCCCGATCGAGACGACGCCCACGAACGACATCCGCTCCTACCACGTCTCCTCGGCCAAGATTCTGAAGGCTCTCGGCTACGCTCCAAAGCGCGACGTCCGAGACGCGGTCCGAAGTCTGGTCGCGGCCTTCAAGGCAGGCAAGCTGCCCAATAGCTTCGAAGACCCCCGCTACTTCAACGTCCAGACGTTGAAAAAGGGGGGGGCTCGGTGACTCTCAGGCGCGTCGCGGTCGTCACGGGCGGCGCCGGCTTCATCGGCAGTCACCTGGTGGACCTGCTACTCGAGGAAGGCTTCGGCGTCCGGGTCATCGACAACCTGAGCGGGGGCCGCGAGGAGAATCTGGCACACCACCGCGGCAAGCCGGGCCTCGCCGCCGAATTCCGCGACATCCAGGCGCTGGAGCCGGACGACGCCCTGTTCAAGGACGCGGAGCTCGTCTTCCACCTCGCCGGAATCGGCGACATCGTCCCTTCAATCGAAAGACCGACGGAGTACATGGACGTCAACGTGCTCGGAACGGTCAAGGTTCTCGAGGCGGCGCGCCGGTCGGGCGCGAGCCGATTCGTGTACGCGGCGTCATCCTCCTGCTACGGACTGGCCGACGAACTGCCCACGAAGGAGAGTGCGCCCATCCTTCCGATGTACCCCTATGCGCTGAGCAAGTACCAGGGTGAGCAGGCGGTCTTTCACTGGGCCAGGGTCTACGGCCTGCACGCCTGCTCAATCCGGATCTTCAATGCGTACGGCACGCGCTCGCGCACGTCCGGCGCGTACGGCGCCGTTTTCGGCGTCTTTCTTCGCCAGAAGCTGGCCGGGTCGCCGTTCACGGTGGTCGGCGACGGCACCCAGCGCCGCGACTTCGTCTACGCCAGCGACGTGGCCAGCGCCCTGCTGGCGGCCGCCGAGCGAGGCCGGAAGGCGGAGGCCTACAATGTCGGCAGCGGAAAGCCCCAGACCGTGAACCGCCTCGTCGAGCTGCTCAAAGGCCCCGTCGTTCACGTACCCAAACGCCCGGGGGAGCCTGACGTAACCTGGGCCGATACGTCCAAAGCTCGCTCGGAGCTTGGCTGGAGCCCTCAGGTGGCCTTCGGTGACGGAGTCGCCCGGATGCTTGAGAAGATCGACACCTGGAAGAACGCCCCCCTCTGGGACTCGGCCTCGATCGAGCGGGCCACCCGGACCTGGTTCGAGCACATGGGAAAGGACAGGAGCTGATGGCGGACGCGAATTCCCCCGAGGGAAGCTTCAAGCGCAAGATCAAGACCGTCGACGAGCTGAAGTCGATCCTGGGCGCCCGCCCCCGAAAGAAGAAAGTCATCATGTGCCACGGCACGTTTGACATCGTCCATCCCGGGCACATTCGCCACCTCCTGTATGCGAAGACGAAGGCGAACGTTCTGGTCGCGAGCCTCACCAGCGACGCCCACATCAACAAGGCCAACTTCCGTCCGTTCGTGCCCGAGGAGCTGCGCGCGATGAATCTGGCCGCCCTCGAGGTCGTCGACTACGTCATCATCGATCGCAACCCCACCCCGATCGAGACCATCCTCAAGGTACAGCCCGACCTCTTCGCGAAGGGATACGAATACACGAGCGAGGGTCACCCGCCGAAGACCCGGGAGGAGATAGCCGCCCTGGAGTCCTACGGAGGAGACATCCTCTTCACTCCGGGCGACATCGTCTACTCCTCCTCACGGATCATCGAGTACGACCCCCCAAAGATCGCTGCCGAAAAACTCGGCGTGGTGATGCAGTCCGAGGGGATCACCTTCGACGATCTCCACAAGACACTGAACGCGCTGAAGGGGACAAAGGTCCATGTCGTCGGCGACACCATCGTCGACACCTACGTCTACACCTCGATGATCGGCGGGGGGAGCAAGACCCCGACCTTCAGCGTTCGCTACAACGAAGAGGTCAGCTACGCCGGCGGGGCGGCGGTAGTCTCCAAGCATCTCGCCGCGGCGGGCGCCCAGGTCCGCTTTTCCACCGTTCTGGGCGACGACAAGCTGAAGGACTTCGTTCTGAACGATCTGGCCAAGGCGGGCGTCGAGGTCCTCCCGACGATCGATCCGACTCGCCCGACCACGCAGAAGGCGGCTTACATCTGCGGCGGTTACCGAATGCTCAAGGTGGACAAGGTCGACAACCGCTCGATCCCCGACAAGATCATCGAGCAGCTCTCGGTAGCCCTCAAGCAGTCGGCCAGCTGCAATGCCGTCGTCTTCAGCGACTTCCGCCACGGGATCTTCTCGCGAAGCACGATTCCCCAGCTGATTGCCGCCATCCCTCCCGGTCCGCTCAAGATCGCCGACAGCCAGGTCGCGAGCCGCTGGGGCAACATCCTGGACTTCACCGATTTCGATATCATCACCCCGAACGAGCGAGAGGCTCGCCACGCGCTCGGGGACCAGGATCTGCCGATCCGGCCCCTGGCCCTGAACATCTACGACCGCGCCCGATGCCGTTACCTGATCCTCAAGCTGGGTCACCTCGGCCTGATCACCTACCGTCCCGGCGACAGCGCCAATCCCCGGAAATTCTTCACCGTGGACAGTTTCGCAGAAAGGGTCGTGGACGCGATCGGAAGCGGAGACGCCCTCCTGGCTTACGCCACGCTCGCGTTCGCCACCTCAAGATCGGAGGCGATCGCCTCCATTCTGGGCACGGTCGCCGCGGCGATCGCCTGCGAAACCGACGGCAACATTCCGGTGAACCCCAAGAGCGTGGCCAAGCGGCTCGAGCTCATCCAGAAGAGGATGAACTACGAGTGAGAGTCGCCGTCGTCGGGCTCGGGATCCAGGGCAGCAAGCGCCAGGCGATCGCGGGAAGCGACGTCGTGGCGACCGTGGACTGCGCCTTGCCCGCCGACTTTCGAAAGATCGAGGACGTGCCGCTCTCCACCTACGATTCCGCCCTCGTCTGCACGCCCGATTCAGCAAAGCCCGCCCTCCTCGAGTACCTCCTTTCACGCGGCAAGCACGTTCTTGTCGAGAAACCACTCGTCTCGGACCGCGATGAGGTCCTGACTGGCCTGCGCGATCTCGCAGCCTCCAGGGGCGTCGCCTGCTACACCGCCTACAATCACCGCTTCGAGCCCCACATCGTTCGGATGAAGGAAACCCTCGACTCGGGCAGGATCGGGAAGGTGTATTACGTCCGGCTCTTCTACGGAAACGGAACGGCCCGGGACGTGAAGTCCTCCCCGTGGCGCGACCGGGGGATGGGAGTGATCCCCGACCTCGGCTCACACATGCTCGATACGCTTCTGTTCTGGTTCGGCCGGCCGGCGTCGGCCTTCCACGCCCAGAAGATCGCCTGCTTCGAGACGGCGGCTCCTGACTACGTTCAATTCTCCTCCCTCGGTGTGCCTCACATCGTCTGCGAAGGGACGATGGTCTCCTGGCGAAATACTTTCTACGCCGACGTGATCGGCGAGAAGGGCTCTGCCCATATCTACTGCCTGTGCAAGTGGGGCCCGAGCGTCTTCACGGTGCGGGAGCGGGTCTTTCCGAGCGGACGCCCGCACGAGAAGGTCGAGACGCTCGAGTGCAAGGACCCGACATGGGCTTCGGAATATACC
>CAYJTX010000107.1:0-9525 GCA_964372615.1 uncultured Bacteriovoracaceae bacterium
CTTCACGACGCCCTGCAGCTGCCCCTTGAGGGCCAACCCCCGGAAGCAAAGGCGGCACATGTTGAATTTCCGCATAAAAGCCCGCGGGCGCCCGCACAAAGGGCAGCGGTTCTTCGCCCGCACCTTGAAGGCGGGCTTCTTTCTGAGCTTCTCTAACTTAGCCTTGGTCGACAAAGTTCCCTCACTTCCGGAAAGGCATGCCTAGCTCGGCCAGTACGGCTCGGGCCTGTTCGTTGTTATTCGCAGTCGTGCACACGGTGACAGTCATTCCCTTCACCTTGTCGACCCGATCGTAATTGATCTCCGGGAAGATGATCTGCTCCCGAAGGCCGAGCGAGTAGTTGCCCCTTCCGTCGAAGCCTTTGGGATTCACGCCCTTGAAGTCTCGGACCCGCGGAAGCGCCACGTTCATCAACCGATCGAGAAACTCGTACATCCGGGCCCTTCTCAGGGTCACCATCACGCCGACCGCGTTACCCGCACGAACCTTGAACGCAGCGATCGCCAGCCTTGAGCGCGTCAGGACGGCCTTCTGCCCCGTGATCGCCATCAGCTCCTCGAGCGTGCTGTCCAGGAGCTTCGGGTTCGCGACGGCCTCTTTGACCGCGCAGTTGATGACGATCTTCGACAGCCGGGGCACCTGCATCGGATTCTTGAACTGAAACTGCTTCATCATCGCCGGGACGACCTTCGAGCGATAGGTCTCGACGAGACGCGGCCGCTGGGTCGGGGAAACCTGGGTCTCTCCCGCGGCGGCGATGCGGAGGGCACCCCCGTCCTCTTTCGCTTTCTTGGCTTTCGCCTTTCCCGCTTCCGCGGCGGCGGCCTTCTTGGCTGCCTTCGCAGCGGCGGCCTTGGCCTTCTCCGCGGCGTCCGCTTCGCCCTTCTTGCCTGTTTCGTCCTTTGTCGCAGCCACGACTAACCTCCCGCTCCCAGCGCTTCTCCGCAGCGCTTGCAAACTCGAGTCTTCACGCTCTCGACGGCCACCGTCTTGCCCTTCTTGGCCTTCTGCGCTTTCGGCTCGACGAACTTGAAGCCATGCCGGACCCCGCGACCGCACTTCGCGCAGTGGAGCTGGACGTTCGAGTAGTGAAGCGTCGACTCCTTCTCAAGAACACCGCCCTGGGGGTTCTTCTGCGATGGCTTCACATGGCGCTTGACGAGGTTCACCTTCTCCACGGTGATCCGCTGGTTCTTCGCGTCGACTCGAAGAACCTTGCCGGTCTTGCCCTTCTCCCGGCCGGAGATGACCTGAACCTGGTCGTTCTTGCGAATGGTCAGCTTCAATTCCTTGACTTTATCCATGATCATAGTCCTCACAGCACCTCGGGCGCGAGCGAGATGATCTTGGTAAACGCTTTCGCGCGGAGCTCACGGGCCACGGGTCCGAAAATGCGCGTTCCGATCGGCTCGTTCTGAGCGTTGATCAGCACCGCGGAGTTCGTATCGAAGCGAATGTGCGTCCCATCGTTGCGATTCACTTCCTTGCGGGTGCGCACGATGACTGCCTTCAGTATCTCACCCTTCTTCACCTTGGCGTTCGGGATCGCTTCCTTCACGGTCACGACGATCACGTCACCGACCGAGGCGTACTTGCGCCTGCTGCCGCCCAGCACCTTGATGCACATCACGGACCTGGCTCCGGAGTTGTCCGCTACATCGAGTCGAGTGGTCATTTGAATCATACGTCGTCTCCTCGCTATCGTACGCGGCTACCGCCCGCGAGCCTTTCAGCTCGCCACTACCCGTGCCTCAAATCGTCACCGCGGCAGCTCCGCCGCCCTTCCTCAGAATTTCGCGAAGCGCCCATCGCTTATCGCGACTCAGAGGCCGGCTCTCGACCAGTGAAACAAGATCCCCGACCTTGGCCTCGTTCTTCTCGTCGTGGGCCTTGAAACGCCGCGAGCGCGTCAGATACTTACCGTAGAGCCCATGCCTCACCCGACGATCGACCTTCACGACCACCGTCTTTTTCATCTTATCGCCGACGACCAGTCCAACGATCTGGCGTCTCTTGCCCTGGCTCGCGTCGACCGCGGCCGACGCTGACTTGGAAGCATCGGGCACGGACGCACGCGACGCTCTCTCCGCCCCCGCGCGAGGAGCCTTGGCAGCCGATTTCTTCGGCAAAGCGGCCTTCTTACCCTGAGTATCGGTCGTCATTGTCACTTCCTCACGTTCTCACGCGAGCCCTTCGGCTCGACTGCGCGCGCGGCGCTGAGCATCTTCGCGCGGGCCAGGTCCTTCCGGGCGCGCCAGAGGCTCGCGGTATCCTCAAGCTGCCCGGTGTTCTTCTTGATCCGCCCCTGGAACACGCCGGCCTCGAGCTCCCGGATTTTGGCCGCGAGCTCCACCGGGGACAGATTTCTCATCTCCTTGATCCGCTTGTTCGACACGGTTCCCTCACTTCCCTTGGCTAGCTGGCGCCACCGGCTTAGCCACCGCATCCGTTCCCTTCGCGATCGGCTTGGCGTGAATCGGCAGCTTCGCGTTCGCGAGGCGGAGCGCGGCGAACGCCTCTTCTTTCGAGATGCCTCCCATCTCGAAAAGAATTCGCCCCGGCTTGATGACCGCTGCCCACTCCTCGACGTTTCCTTTTCCCGACCCCATTCGGGTCTCGGCGGCCTTCTTCGTCAGGGGCTTGTTCGGAAAGATCCGGATCCAGATCTGGCCGCCGCGCTTGACGGCGCGGGTCATAGCCACCCGGGCCGCCTCAAGCTGTCGGGCGGTGATCTTCCCGCATTCCATCGCCTGCAAGCCAAAGTCGCCGAAAAAGAGGGTGCCTCCACGATCCGCGCGACCCCTCATCTTTCCCTTCTGGACCTTGCGCCATTTGACGCGTTTGGGTGCCAACATAACTAGCTCCTGCTCTCCGCAGCCGCTTCGGATCTCACGGCCCTCGCCTCGGCGGCCGCCTGCTTCTTCAGGGTCTGAACCTCGCCGTGGTAGACCCAGGCCTTGACCCCGATCAGGCCGTAAGTCGTTCGCGCCTCGGCGGTCCCGTACTCCACGTTCGCGCGCAGCGTGTGCAAGGGCACGCTGTCTTCGCTGTACCATTCCGTCCGAGCGATCTCGGCCCCACCCAGGCGTCCGGAAACCCGGATCTTGATTCCGCGAATGCCCTGCTTGAATGCCGCAGTCATGCACTTCTTCATGGCCCGGCGGAACGCAACCCTCTTCTCGAGCTGCGCAGCCACGTTCTCGGAGATGAGCTGCGCGTTCGCCTCGGGCTTTTTCACCTCGATGATGTTGAGGAAAATCTCGTTCTTCGAGAGGCGCTGGACATCGGCCTTCACCTGCTCGACGCCCGAGCCCTTCTTGCCGATCACAATGCCAGGGCGCGCGGTGTGGATGTTGATCTTGACCTTGTTCGCGGCGCGCTCGATTTCGATCCGGGCAATCCCGGCGCCGAAGAGCTTCCCCTTGAGGTAGCTCCGAAGCCGGATGTCCTCATGAAGCAGACGCGCGTAGTCCTTCTTGGCGAACCAGCGGCTGTCCCAGGTCCGTGTGATCCCGAGACGAAACCCGATTGGATTAACTTTCTGTCCCATGCATCTCCTTCACTTGCGCGAGTTTCCTGCCGGTACTCGCGCCCTTTCGCCGGCGCTCAGCGCTCGGCCAGCACCACGCTCACGTGGCTGGTCTTCTTGTTGATCCGGAAGGCGGAACCCTTGGCGCGAGGCCTGAACCGCTTGAGGATCGGGCCAGGTCCCACCAGGATCCGCTTCACATACAGGGTGTCGACATCGATCGTGCCCTTCTTCGCCGCGTTCGCCGCCGCGCTCTTCAAGAGCGTATGGAGAACGCCGGCGGTGCGCTTGCGAGGCGAAAAACGAAGATAGCTGAGCGCCTCATTGATCCCCTTGCCCCGCACCTGATCGACGATCATGCCGACCTTTCGGGGCGTGATCCTCACAGAACTGACTTTCGCGGAAACTTCCATATCTTCAACCCTCGTTCGCTGATCCGTTCACGCAGGCTTCGGAGCCGCCCCGGGAGCCGCCGGAGCGGCAGGCTTGGCTGCTCCGGGCGCTCCGGCCGGCGCGGCACCCGTCGGCGCCACTCCTTCGGGCGCCTTCTTGTCGGCGGGCGTATGGCCGTGGAACGTCCGGGACGGCGCGAACTCTCCGAGCTTGTGGCCGACCATGTTCTCGGTCACGTAGATCGGGACGAACTTCCGGCCGTTGTGAACCGCGAAGGTCATCCCGACGAACTCGGGAAACACGGTCGATCGCCTGGACCAGGTCTTGATGACCTTGCGGTCCCCCGCCTGGCGCGCGGTCTGCACCTTCTTGAAGAGGTGCTCGTCGCAAAAGGGGCCTTTCTTGATTGAGCGAGCCACGTCCGTCTCCTCGTTACCTTCTGCGCTTGACGATGAACGCGTCAGTGCGCTTGTTGTTGCGGGTCTTGTAACCCTTGGTCGGCTGTCCCCAGGGGCTTCGCGGATGACCGCCACCCGAGCTCTTGCCTTCGCCCCCGCCGTGCGGGTGGTCGATCGGATTCATCGAAACGCCGCGATTCGTGGGACGAATGCCCAGCCACCTGGAGCGGCCCGCTTTGCCGATCGTCAAATTTTCATGATCGGTATTCGAGAGCTGCCCGATGGACGCCCGGCACCGGCTGTGAAGCAACCGGATCTCGCCGCTCGGCATCTTCACCTGGCAGTACGCGCCATCTTTCGCCATGAGCTGGGCGTAATTGCCGGCGGAGCGGGCAAGGCGACCGCCCTTCTCGGGAACCATCTCGATGTTATGAATGAGCGTACCCACCGGAATCGCCCCGAGCGAAAGGTTGTTCGCCGGCTTGATGTCGGCGGTGTCGCTCGCCAGCACTGCGTCGCCGACCGCGAGATTCAGCGGCGCAAGAACGAAGCGTTTCTCCCCGTCGGCGTAATTGAGAAGCGCGATATAGGCGGTCCGGTTCGGATCGTACTCGAGCGAGGCGACCTTCGCGGGGATCTCTCTCTTGTCCCGCAGGAAGTCGATCACTCGATACTGCCGCTTGTGCCCCCCCCCATGATGGCGGGTTGTCATCTTGCCGAGATTGTTCCGTCCGCCTGTATTCGACTTCGCCGACGCCAGCTTCCTCGGCCTCTTGGGCTGCTTCTTTCGCGGTGTCAGGACCGAGAAATCGGCGACATTCTTGTACCGAAGCGCCGGAGTGGTCGGGTTAAAGCTCTTGATTGCCATGGTCGTTCGCTCCCGCCTCTACTTGTTCTGGAAGAACTCGATCTTCTGGCCCTCGGCCAGCGTCACGATGGCCTTCTTCCAGTTCGGCCTCTTACCCTCGAAGCGCCCCGTGCGCTTCACCTTGCCGTGCACCAGCATCGTACGGACGGCGCGGACGCGTACGTTGAAGAGCTTCTGAACGGCGTCCCGGATCTCCTCCTTGGCGGCCTGGGGAGCCACCTCGAAGACGTACTTCCCGCCCACTTCCGCGAGCGCCGTGCTCTTCTCGCTGATCACCGGCCTCTTGACCACGTCGTAGACGGACCGCATGCGCTACTCCCTTGCCCGCGAGCTTTTCGGCTCTTTCACACGCGAGCCTTTCGGCTCGACATCCTTCGTCAGCCGCGCGTCGACGGCCTGAATCGCCTTCTTGGACATCACCAACCACTCGTGGCGGATGATATCGTAGACGTTGATCCCTTCGGTCCGAAGCACGCGCAGATGCGGAATATTCCTGCTGGCTAACTCTAGATTTCTGTTCTCCTCGTCGACGATCAGGACTTTCTCGAGCTGAAGCTTCTTCTTCATTGTTTCGTCAAAGGCCTTCGTCTTGGGCGACGCGAGCTTGAACTCGTCCACCACCAGGACACGGCCCGCCTGCACGCGGTCGGAGAGCGCCGAACGAAGGGCCCCCCGCATCATCGCTTTCGGAGTCGCCTGGACGTAGGACCGCGGCTGAGGACCGAAGGTCTGGCCGCCCCCCGCCTTCAGCGGCGACCGGATGGAGCCTTGACGGGCGTTTCCCGTTCCCTTCTGGCGGAAGGGCTTCCTGCCGCCCCCGCGCACCTCGGACTTGACCTTGGTCTTGGCAGTCCCCTGCCTCCGACCGGCCAGCTGGGCCTTGATCACCTGGTGAACCAGGGCGTGGTTCACCTTTACTCCGAAGACGGTGTCGCTCAGCTCGACCGAGCCGACCTTCTTCTTCTCCAGATTGACGACGTCCAAAGTCGGCATGCCTGATCCCTACCTCTAAGAGCGCGCCTTCGCGCTCGGCTTTAACGACTTGATCGCCCGGCGAACCGTGACGACGCCGCTCTTCGGGCCCGGAATGCTTCCGTGAACCAGAAGCAGCTGATTCGGAACGTCCACGCGCACCACGCGCACGTTCTGAACGGTCACCTGCTCATGGCCCATGTGTCCGGGCATTTTCTTGTTCTTCCAGCATTTGCCGGGATCGGCGCGGTTACCGATGGAGCCGAGCGAGCGGTGGGATACCGAACACCCGTGCGTCTTGTGGCCGCCCGCCATGTGATAGCGTTTCATCCCGCCCTGGAAGCCCTTGCCCTTGCTGACGGCGGTGAGGTCGACCAGGTCGCCGGCCTTCACGAAATCGGCCGAAAGCACCTTGCCCGTGGTCAGGCCATCCATCTTGGAGCCCTCGGGCAGCCGAAACTCCTGGTAATGGTAAAAGCCCGTCGCTCCAACGGCCTTGACGTGCCCCTGCTCGGCCTTCGTCGCCAACTTTGCCTTCTTCTCGAGGAGACCGATCTGAACGGCCGAATAGCCGTGCTTTTCCCGAGTCCGAACCTCCGTAATGACATTCGGCCTCAGATCGATGACGGTGACCGAGAGCGAGTGACCATCATCAGAATAGACCTGGGTCATTCCAGCCTTGATTCCAAGGATGCCGCCACGACCCTGAGTCAGGGCGACAGACTCGCGTTGCGTGCTCGGACCGGCCGAAGACTGGGGAGCCTCTGCACGCGAGCCTTGCGGCTCGACCACGGTCTTCGCACCGCTCTTTTGATCAACCATTTTTTCTCCTCGACGATCCTACCGTCACAGCATCACCGGGAAGCCGCCGTCGCCGCCCTTCGACTCACTGAGTCTCCAGGCCGCATCGGGCCGCCGGATGCTTTCATGCGGTAGCCTCTTGAGTTCCTCGACTTTCCCGCTGGGATTCGGGCGCGAGCCCGGATGCAGCGGAGAGTATCGAATCCCTCTTATGACTTGATCTCGACGTCCACGCCCGCTGACAGATCCAACTTCATCAGCGAGTCGACGGTCTGCTGGGTGGGCTCCAGGATATCCAGGAGCCGCTTGTGAGTGCGAATCTCGAACTGCTCTCGGGACTTCTTGTCGACATGGGGAGAACGCAGCACACAGTACTTGTTGATCACCGTCGGGAGCGGAATCGGTCCCCGCACGGTCGCCCCGGTTCTCCTCGCCGTATTCACGATCTCCCAGACGGATTGATCGAGGACGCGGTGATCGAAAGCCTTCAGCTTGATGCGGATCTTGTGCTCTATCGCGGTGCCAGTCGCTGCCACTAACGTCTCCTCACGCGAACTTCAGTCTTCGGACTGCAGCCGGGAAACACACCCAGCGGAAACCGCCAAACAATCAAAGATCAAGGTCGCGAAGGCTCGGTATACGCGAGGTACGTCGCGAAAGACAAGACGGAACTTCGCGAACTTCAGCCGGTCTGCGGCGGAAGCACGACGCCCGCGCGAACCAGGATCTCCTGCGCGAGCGCGGGGGGAACGGGATCGTAGTGCGAGAACTCCATCGTAAAGGTCGCTCGGCCCTGGGACGACGAACGGACGGCGGTCGAGTACCCGAACATGGTCGCCAACGGGACCTCGGCGCGAATCACCTGTAAGCCATGCCTGACCGTCATGCTCAGAATTTTTCCTCGTCGGGAGCTCAGATCGCCGATGACATTGCCCATGTACTCTTCCGGGCACACGATTTCGCAGGACATCATGGGCTCCAAAATCAGCGGCCCCCCCTGGCGCGAGGCTTCCTTGAACGCAAGTGAGGCCGCGATCTTATAGGCAACCTCAGTGGAGTCGACCTCGTGGAATGACCCATCAAGCAGGGTGGCTTTCACATCGACGGCCGGGTAGCCCGTGACGATACCCCCCAGCATGGACTCCTGCACCCCCTTCTGGATCGAGGGAATGAACTGCTTCGGAATGGCTCCCTGCCTGACCCCATTGATGAACTGAAATCCCTGTCCGCGCTCAAGGGGCTCAAACTGAATGACACAGTGCCCATACTGCCCTTTACCACCCGACTGGCGAATGAACTTGCCATCCGCCGTATAGGATTTCGAGATCGTCTCCTTGTAGGCGACCTGGGGCTGACCCACGTTGCCATCGACCTTGAACTCGCGTTTCATTCGATCCACGAGAATCTCGAGGTGGAGCTCGCCCATTCCGCTGATCAAGGTCTGGCCCGTCTCCTCGTTCGTGGTCACCCGAAACGAAGGGTCCTCCAGCGACAGACGCTGGAGCGCGTTCGCGAGCTTTTCCTGGTCCGCCTGGGTGCGTGGCTCGATCGCGACGGAGATGACGGGCTCCGGAAACTCCATCTTCTCGAGCAGGATGGGGTGCTTGTCGTCGCAGAGCGTGTCTCCGGTCGTCGTGAAACGAAGGCCCACGGCAGCGGCGATCTCGCCCGCGCCCACCTCCTTCACGTCGTCCCGCTTGTTCGCGTGCATCATCAAGATGCGGCCCAGCCGCTCCTTCTTGCCCTTTCCGGGGTTGAGGACGGCCTGGCCGGCCTCGACCCTTCCCGAGTACACGCGGAAGTACGTCAACGTGCCCACGAACGGGTCGTTCATGATCTTGAAGGCGAGAGCCGCGAACGGCTCCTTCGGATCGGCCCTTCGCGCGAGCATCTTCTCGGGCTTTTCGACGTCGTGGCCTTCGACGGGCTTGATGTCGAGAGGCGAGGGAAGGAAGTCCACGATCGCGTCGAGCAGCGGCTGCACGCCCTTGTTGCGGAAGCTCGCGCCGCAGACCACCGGCACGACCTTCAGCGCCACGCAGCCCTTGCGGATCGCCGCGCGGAGCTCGGCCGCGCCGATCTCCGTGCCGCCCACGTATTTTTCCATGAGCGCTTCGTCGCTCTCGGCGACCGCCTCGAGCAGCACCTCCCGCTGGGCCCGCGCCTCGGCGAGGTGCTCCTCGGGAATCGGCCCGTGATCGGGATGCGCGCCGAGGTCATCCGTCTTCCAGTGGACCGCCTGCATCTCGATCAGGTCGATGACGCCCTGAAATTTGTCTTCGGCTCCCCAGGGCAGCTGGATCGGGACCGGATTCGCGTGCAGCTTTTCTCGCAACTCGGCGACGACGTCCCGGAAGTCGGCCCCCACGCGGTCCATCTTGTTCACGAAGGCTATGCGCGGAACGTGGTACTTGTTCGCCTGCCTCCAGACGGTCTCGGACTGAGGCTCTACGCCGCCGACGGCGCAGAAAACGCCTACCGCTCCGTCGAGCACCCGGAGCGACCGCTCGACCTCGATCGTGAAATCGACGTGGCCGGGAGTATCGATGATGTTGATCCGGTG
>CAYJTX010000108.1:0-9247 GCA_964372615.1 uncultured Bacteriovoracaceae bacterium
GAGGCGCGCGGACTTATCCTATGGCGAGCCTCCGGACGTCCTGACCTACCTGACCGCTTTTGAGGACGTCGTTTTCAAGGAGCTCCCCGACCCCTCGGCGCCGCAAACGGCCGAAAAACTCCGCTACGGGACGGCGGGGCGCGCGGACTTCGATCGCCAGCGCAACATCATCGTCCTGACGGAGTTTCCTCAGGTCTACCAGGATCGTGATACCGTCACGGGCGAAAGGATCCTTCTCCACCGTGACACGGATATCGTGGAGATCGAGCAAAGCAATGCCTTTAGCGAAGGAGACCTCAGCCAATAATCGCTCCGTCCTTCGTGCGGAGAGTCTCCACAAAAGCTACAAAGGGCGGACGGTCGTCCAGTGGGTGAGCTTCGAGGTGCGCTCCGGCCAGGTCGTCGGTCTGCTCGGCCCGAACGGCGCCGGAAAGACCACCTCGTTCTACATGGTGATCGGCCTCATCCGGGCCGATCAAGGTCGGGTGCTCATCGATGAAATCGAGATCACCCGGCTGCCCATGCATGAGAGAGCTCGCAACGGGATCGCCTATCTCCCTCAGGAAGCTTCGGTGTTTCGCCGAATGACAGTGGAGGAGAACATCCTGACCGTGCTCGAAAACCTCCCGATCACGGACACCCAGAGGCATGAACAGCTGCATCGCCTGCTGGAGGAGTTCAAGATCACCCATGTCGCCCGCCAGCCTGCCTACACTCTGTCCGGTGGAGAGCGAAGGCGGGTGGAAGTCGCCCGAGCCCTGGCCCTCAATCCTGTATTCCTTTTGCTCGACGAGCCGTTCGCGGGAATCGACCCCATCGCGGTCGGCGACATTCAAGGAATGATCCAAGTCCTCAAGAAGCGCCAAATCGGCATCCTCATTACCGACCATAACGTACGGGAAACACTGGCGATCTGTGATTTGGGATATTTACTCAGTGATGGTAAAATCGTTCTGAAGGGCACCCCGGAAGAGATCGCGGCGAACAAGACCGCGCGCGAGACCTACCTGGGACAAAACTTCGAGTTCTAGGGTCCCGGGGCGCGGGAAGAGCTGGAACAAGGCGACGGTCCGACACCTCAACCATGGCCATGGAACTCAAACAAAGCCTCCGGCTCAGCCAGCAGCTGGTGATGACGCCGCAGCTGCAGCAGGCGATCAAGCTGCTTCAGCTGACGCGCATGGAGCTGTCGGAGGTCGTCAACCAGGAGCTCGTCGAGAACCCGATTCTCGAGGAGGTCGCCGAGACCGTCGAGGGCGAACAGGCCGCTGAAGCCGAGAGAAGCGTCGATGGCACCGCCGACCCCGAGGCGGAACAGCGCCGGGACGAGGAAGCCTTCACGAAAGAGGCCCCCAAGGAAGAGCAAGTCGTCGCCGGCAAGGACGACTTCAACTGGGACTCCTATATCGAGGAATTCAATTCGGGCTCGGGCTCCGCGCCGTCCATGCGCGAGGTGAACGAGGACCTCCCGAGCTTCGAGAACGTACTGACCAAGACCGCGTCGCTCGAAGACCACCTGACCTGGCAGCTCTCCATGATCCAGACGCTCACGCCCCCGGAGAGAAAGCTCGGCGAACTGATCGTCGGCAACCTCTCGGACGACGGCTACCTCAACACCAGTCTCGAGGATCTGGCGCGCGAAACGAGCATGGAGCTCGAGGATGCCGAAGAGGTGCTCAAGATCGTCCAGAACTTCGACCCGGTGGGCGTCGCCTCTCGAGACCTTCAGGAGTGCCTCCGGATCCAGGCCGGGTTCCTCAAGCCGCGGCAGCCGCTCGTGGAAAAGATCATCGCCAACCACCTGGGCGAGCTGGAGCGGAAGAACTACCAGGCGGTCGCGAAGGCGCTCGCGGTCCCGCTCGACCGGGTGATCGAGGCGACGAAGGTCATTCTGGAGTTCGAGCCGAAGCCGGGCCGCTCGTTCAACACGGGCGACATCCAGTACATCACGCCAGACATATACGTGTACAAAGTCGCCGACGAATTCGTGATCGTGCTGAACGAAGACGGCATGCCCAAGCTGCGCATCTCGCCGTACTACCGCGCGATCCTGGCGGGAGCGCAGAAGGACCCGAAAGGCAAGATGACAAAGGAGTACGTCCAGGAAAAGCTCCGCTCCGCCGTCTGGCTCATCCGCTCGATTCACAACCGGCAGAAGACCATCTACAAGGTCACGGAGGCGATCGTGCGGCGCCAGCGCGACTTCTTCGAGAAGGGCGTCCAGCAGCTCAAGCCGATGATCCTCAAGGACATCGCCAACGACATCGGCATGCACGAGTCGACCATCTCGCGCGTCACGACCAATAAGTTCGTTCACACGCCGGTTGGCATCTTCGAGTTGAAGTACTTCTTCAACTCCAGCATCAACTCGGCCGATGGCGCGGCCTCGCTCGCGAGCGAGGCCGTGAAGGAGAAGATCCGCCAGATGGTGGTCAAGGAAGACGGCAAGAACCCGCTTTCGGACCAGAAGATCGTCGAGCTGCTGCGAACCGACAACATCGATATCGCGCGGCGGACGGTGGCCAAATATCGCGACATGCTCGGCATTCTGTCTTCAGGAAAACGGAAGAAAGTCATTTAGGGAGGGACCATGCAATGATCGTCAATCTGAGCTTCAAGCGAATCGACCCCACCGAGGCCATCAAGTCGTACGCGTCGGACAAGTCCGGGAGGCTCAAGAAGTATTTCCGCGGGCGGATCACCGTCAGCTGGAACTTCAGCGTGGAAAAGCAGAACCACATCGCCCACTGCCACCTCCTGGGCAACCACATGGACTATTTCGGCGAGGGACTGACGCAAGATCTGTTCGCGTCGATCGACCTCGCGGTCGACCGGATCGAGCGGCAGCTCAAGCGCCACAAGGAGATCGTCAAGAATCGCCTGCACCGGGCTCCGCAGAAGGCAGCCAGTTAGTCAGTAGACAGCTCCCTTTTCAGAGCCCCACGCGGTAACCGGCGAGCCTCGAGTCATCGGTTCCGACAACGACGATCGACAGGCCCGGCGAATAGGAATGCGCGAAGAGGTAGGCTCCCTCCTCCGTCGCAAGCGGGATCTCCCAGCGCTGAAGACCGTTCAGGTCATAGGCTCTGAGGAATGTCTCCTTGCCCGACGGAAGCACTGTTTCGAAGCCAGCGATCAGGAGCTCGCCCGAAAAGCCGAGACGTGTCGAATAGTCGGCAGCCCGGTCCAGGCCGCGCCGCCACTTCTCCACCAGCTTTCGAGCCCCCCCCCTTCCAGCGCCGTCGCAGCCGAGCCGCTGAATCCACTGGCCGGAGGGACCGTTCCCGAAGAGCACGACCGGCCCGCACTCCCGATCTCCGGCGGCAAGCTCGATCTGAGTCGCCGGCAGCGCGGGAGCCCCGATGGAACGGACGAGCCCCTTCTCGTCGAATACGGTGACTCGCAGGCCCTTCGTCCTGGACCGGTGAAGGACCGCGAGGAGCCGCCCCTCGTCCACGGGGGACACCGCGACATCAATCACCTCTCCCTCCACCCAACGCTGCCAGCGCGCGAGGAAGTCACGCCCCACTAGCACGACGTTTCCCTGCGCCAGGCCGAGGCCGAAGGCCCCCTGGTCCGAGGCGACGCTCAGCGCGAGAACGTCGATCGCGGACGGGTAGGAGACCAGGCGCTTTCCCGACGACGCCTCGAGTAGGTCAAAGACGCGTCCGGGACGGACGGCGGCGTCGAAGTGGCAGAGCACCTTGCCCGAATCGAGCACGAGCGGAGTGCCGCCCCCCTGGGTCCTCCAGAGCTCTCGTCCGGTACCGTCGTAGGCGACCAGCCCGTCGTCGTGGTGAGCGACGACGGCTACTGTTCCATCGCGGGCAACCGCGATCGCGCGAACCGCCTTCTCCTGCCTGGCCCTCCAGCGAAGGTCCCCCTCCGCGGTAAGATAGGCGACCCATCTCGGGGAGTCCGGCGCCGACCTCTCCGGATCGGGGACCGTGGCCACGAGAGCACCGCCCGACACGGTCGCCATGGCAAGGTCGGTCATGAGCCCGTCGAGCCTGCGATTCCATACCTGGCGGACTTTCGCGCCTGTCTCGGTCTCGGGCCTGGCCTTTTCCGGCGAAGTGCAACCCTGTTGAAGCGCTGCCGCGAGCGTGAGCGCGAGCCAGCCCGCTTGCTTCCCCTGCATGGGCCCATGCTACAGTGGGTGCCTCTCCATGAGAATCGCCATTCTCTCCAGGAACAAGAGCCTTCACAGCATCCGACGGCTGCTCCAGGAAGCGGGGCGGATGGGGGTGACCTGCGACATACTGAACCCGCTGGACTGCCAGCTCATCGTCGACGGCCTGGACTCGCTGATCTACGTCGGATCCGTTCCAGTCTCCGATTACGATGCCGTCCTTCCCCGGATCGGGGCGTCCATCACCGACTACGGGCTCGCGGTGGTCAAGCAGTTCGAGGCGCTCGGGATGCACGTGGTAAACAGCTCCAGGGCGATCGCCGAGTCGCGCGACAAGATGCGAAGCCTTCAGATCCTCTCAGAGGCCGGGCTTCGCGTTCCAACCACGGTTCTCATGAGAAACCTGAGAACGCTCAGACAGGCGGTCACGGCCGTGAAGGGATTTCCCGTCGTGCTGAAGATGCTCGAGGGCACTCAGGGCGTGGGCGTCATGCTGGTTCACTCCCCGATCTCGCTCGGCTCCGTCGTGGACGCCCTGAGGGGCCTCGGTGAGGACGTGATCATTCAGCAGTTCATCGCCGAGGGCGCAGGGCGGGATTACCGGGCCTTCGTGATCGGTGACCGGATCGTCGCCACCATGATGAGAACGGCGCCCGAGGGAGAGTTCCGCTCGAACATCCATCGCGGCGGAGAAGGCCGCCTCGTCAAGCTGCCGAGAGCCTACTCGAACGCTGCCATCCGCGCCGCCCGGATTCTTGGACTGGAGATCGCCGGCGTCGACCTCATGGATGGGCCGTCCGGCCCCCTCATCATCGAAGTCAACAGCTCGCCGGGCTTCGAAGGGATCGAGAGAGCGACCGGCCTCAATATCGCCGCCGCGATCATGCGGCACATCGTCCACGAGGCTCGGAAAGCGCACCGCAGCCAGAAAAAAGGCCATTCAAGGAAAAGGAGATAGCGCCGCTATTTCGTCACGAGACGAGCGTACCGGGCGCGAGCTTTGCGACGAACCGCCTGGGGGACGTCCCTTCGAAAAGCATCGAGCGAGGGACAGCAGTAGATTTTCTTCACAAGCATCGTATTCACCTGCGAAGCCAGTTCCTCGACGATCGGTTGCTCCAACGACCTCGGTACTGTAATATTCTTCTTACGCAAGTATCCAATGTAGTCGGCGACGATTGTAAGGATGAAGGTCTTTCGATCGGTATCGGCGTCGGGAAAATTGAACAGATGCTGCTCGAAAATGACGTAAAGGGGATCCACCGGGGTCATTTGAGGGTGATGACGAGGCTTCTTGGCGTGGTTCATACTCACGAGTCGTGCACCTGCCCTGGGGACCACTGCGGTTGTAAGCTGTCTCGAATTTTCCTATCTATGGTTCGGCATCCGAGGGGCTCCCCTTGAGCGTCAAAGTCAAACCGATCGAACTCTCCAAATCTAAGGAATTCCTTAAGTTCAAGGAATGGCTCAGTGCATCAAAGAGAGTGCTCATCTCGACTCACGTTCTTCCGGACGGAGACGGGCTCGGCGCCGAAGCAGCCCTGTTTCACTATTTGAAGCGGGCACGCAAAGCCTGCAGGATCTACAATCCGGATCTCCTTCCACGCCGGTACCGGTTCCTGGATCCCAAGGCGAACATTCTCCTGGGGCCGGGCGAGGTCGAGCTCTGGGATACCTGTGACCTCTGGATCATCGTAGACACCAACGACCCGCGAAGGCTGGGGAAAATCTGGGCCGAGATGTCCTTGAGGGCGAAGAAGATCGTCTTTCTCGACCATCACCCCGAGATCGTCGGCAGCGAGGCCTTCACTTACCCCCCGCACGCGATGCTCGTCTCCGATCCCGACTCGAGCAGCATCGGAGAGATGCTCCACCGGGTATTCAGCGAGCTGTCCTTCGCCAAGGTCAACCGTGACGTCGCCCTGGGCCTCTATGTCTCGGTCATGACCGACACGAACAGTTTCCGATACTCGCGCACCACGCCCATCGCGCATCGAATCGCCGCCGATTGCATCGAGATGGGAGTCAACCCCGAAGATGTCTACCAGGCGATCTACTCCTCGAAGGAGCTCTCGCACCTCCAGCTCCTCGGCCACATGCTGCAGAACGTGAAGGTCGCCGCCGGCGGAAAAGTCGCCTGGCTCGAGATGGGGCTGGATCTCAGAAAGAAGCACCAGGCCTCGGCCGATGACACGCAGTCATTCCTGAATCTGCTCCTGCTCCTGAAGGACGCCGAGGTCGTCTGCCTTTTTCGCGAGGAGGACGACACCCATGTGCGTGTCTCGATCAAGTCCAAGGGACGGGTCATCATCAATCGGGTCGCCATGGAGCTGGGCGGAGGCGGGCACGAGTTCGCCGCGGGACTCGCGCTCTCCGCTCCACTCGACAAGACCGTTGACGCCGTGATCAAGCGGATCGACGGGCTCGTCCAACACTTCGAGAAATTCGGAAAGTAGGTCGTCATGCCCAGATCCTTGCAGGTCACCCGTTTCGGCGGGCCCGAGGTTCTTGCGATCGCCATGGGCACCCGCGAGCCGCTCGGTTCCGACGACGTGAGGATCGCCGTGGAGGCGTCGGGCGTGAATTTTGCGGACATTATGATGCGGATGGGTCTCTACCCGGAGGCCCCGAAGCTCCCGTTCGCTCCGGGTTACGAGGTCGCTGGAACGATCACCGAAACCGGCTCCGCCGTGAGCGGGCTGAAGACGGGCGACCGCGTGCTGGCGGGCTCTCGCTTCGGGGGATACGCCGACGAGGTGGTGCTTCCCTCGTTCCAGGTCCGGAAAATCCCCCCGGGTCTTTCAGCGGTCGAGGCCGCCTCGATCCCGGTGAACTTCATGACGGCGTGGGTCGCGCTGATGGACATGGCGCGGGTCCGGCCGGGCGACCGGGTGCTCGTCCAGAGCGCGGCTGGCGGAGTCGGCGTGGCGGCCGTGCAGCTCGCGGCCCGGGCCGGCGCGACGGTGGTGGGCCTCGTAGGGTCTCCGGCAAAGGCGGACGCCGTGAAGGGGCTGGGCGCGAGCGAGGTCTGGACGAACAAGCGCTGGGAAAGGGCGTCCGACGACGAGTGCGGCGGATTTGACGCGGTTCTCGATCCGACCGGGGGCGCGAGCGTCAAGCGAAGCTTTCGTCGTCTCGCCCCGGGGGGTCGGGTGGTCGTGTTCGGGGCGGCGAGCATCGTCCCTGGCCAGCGACGATCCCTGTGGGCGACAGCGAAGTTCGTCGCGGGCACGCCGTTCTACACGCCGTTTGGCCTCATGAACTTCAACAAGGGCGTTTTCGGCCTCAACATGCTCGGACTCTTCGACCCAGTGGCGCGGGAGCATTCACTCATGGGAAGGGCCTTTGACCAGGTCCTCGACGGCTTTGAGAAAGGTCTCTATCGCACGGTGGTCGGCAGGGAGTTTCCACTTGAGCACGGCGGAGAGGCGCAGGCCTGGCTCCAGTCCCGCGCGAACATCGGCAAGGTCGTGCTCACAACGTCGACCGGCCACTGACCTGTGCATCGCGTCATAAGAATTTTTTTAGGTGCAATTTGAAGGGGTCGGAACTCTAATGAGCCCGCGAATGCACGTACCTGGGCACGCGAGCCTGTAGCTCGTTGCCGAACGAGTTTTCCAGCTCGACGCGCATTTCGCCCGAGACGCAACTTGTCTACTCATCCGAGGATGATCGCATGATCGAGGTTTCGCAGCTGACGAAGTACTACGGGCCCCGGATGGCCATCCAGGACCTCACCTTCCAGGTCGCTGCCGGAGAGGTGGTCGGATTCCTGGGCCTCAACGGCGCCGGGAAAACCACCACGATGAAGATCCTTACGGGCTTCATGCCGGCCACGTCGGGCAAGGCATCGGTCGCGGGCTTCGATGTTTTCGATCGCCCGCTCGACGTGAAGCTGAACGTCGGGTACCTACCCGAAACCCCTCCTCTCTACCTCGAGATGGTGGTCGAGGATTACCTCGACTTCGCGGCACGGCTTCACCAGGTGGCAAAAGATCGGATCGGCCGTGCGATCGATAACGCGCTAGGCCGAACAGGCCTGGGCGATGTCAGGGGCCGGCTGATCGGCAACCTCTCGAAAGGCTACCGACAGCGCGTGGGCCTGGCGCAGACACTCCTCCACAATCCCAAGGTTCTCATCCTCGACGAGCCGACGGTCGGCCTCGATCCGCGCCAGATCATCGAGATCCGGGAGCTCATAAAAGGCCTGAAAGGCGATCACACGGTCATCCTGAGCTCGCACATTCTTCCTGAGGTCGTGGCGACCTGCCAGCGGGTCATCATCATCAACAACGGGATCATCGTGGCCGAGAACTCGATTGAGAAGCTCACGACCCAGCAGCAGGGCTTCGTGCTCGTGGTGCGAAACGCGTCGAACGACGGGGTCGAGGCGATTCGCCGCATCCCGGGCGTCCGGGCGGTCAGCACGGCGGGCGGGGCGGGCCGTCTCGTGATCGAGACCGCCACCGGCGCCGGAGACCTCCGCGGACAGATCATGGAAACCGCGTCTGGTTCGTCCATGGGAGTCCTGGAATTCTACGCCGAGCGGCTCAGCCTCGAGGACATCTTCCTGCGGCTGACCACCGGAGAGCAGCAGTCGGCCTAAGGAGCGAGACGAATGCGGAACATCTGGACCATCGCGCGCAGGGACTTCCGAAGCCACTTCACGTCGCCGATCGCGTACATCGTGATCGCGGGCTTCCTCGTCATCATGGGGTGGATGTTTTTCTACAACCTCTTCCACTTCAAGATGCAGAATATGCAGTACCAGCAGTTCAACATGGGCAAGGGGATCAGCATCACCGACGGGATCGTCCGGCCGCTCTACGGCAACATGAACGTGATCCTGCTCTTTCTGCTTCCGTTCGTCACCATGCGGATGTTCGCGGAGGAGCGGAAGATTCACACGATCGAGCTCCTCATGACCTCTCCCGTGACTCTGGCGGAGATCGTGTTGGGGAAGTTCCTGTCGGCGGTCCTGCTGCTCGTGGTGATGCTGACTCTGACGCTCGTCTACCCGATCGTGCTCTTCCTGACCGGCAACCCTGACCCCGGACCGATCGCCTCGAGCTACCTGGGGACATTGCTTCTCTCAAGCTGCTACCTCGCGGTCGG
>CAYJTX010000109.1:0-9237 GCA_964372615.1 uncultured Bacteriovoracaceae bacterium
GCCCCTTCCGAAGCGTTTCCGCTCCGGGGTCGAGACCGCCGGCAGCACGTTGAGCAGGCCCGGATCGAAGAACTCCTGGCCCGGCTTTCTCTCGAAGCCCGGCGCGATCACCCGCTCGCGCGCCACGCCCGCCGGCTCCACTCTGCCGAGAACCTGCTTCTCCTTGCGAATGATGTGCACCAGGTGGCGGGTGTCGATACCCGAGATCCCGGGAACGCCATTCGCGTCGAGCCACTCATGCAGCGTTTGCCGCGCGCTCCAGTGCGAAGCGTCCTCGCTGGCTCGGGCGACGACCACTGCCGAAGCGTGGATCCGCGTGCTCTCGAAGCCGCGAGGCGGGCCGTCCACGCCGCCCTCGAACGCCGGAACTCCGTAGTTTCCGATCAAGGGGTAGGTGAAGACGAGAATTTGTCCGAAGTAGGAAGGGTCCGTCAGCGCCTCGCCGTAACCGACCATGCCTGTTGTGAAAATGAGGTCGCCCGTGGACCGGACAGGGGCTCCGATCGCCGCTCCCTCGAAAACGTCACCGGTCGAAAGCACGAGCCGTGAGCACTTTACTTCTGATTTCATTCAGGAATTACGGATAGCGTACCCGCGAATGGATTTCCACCTCAAATCCTGTACCCACGCCGGTCGGTAGACACCGCGCAGAGCATCAAGATACGGTATTCGGGAGCTCTCATGAAGATCCTGGGTATCTCGGCCTTCTATCACGACAGCGCCGCTGCGCTCGTCCGCGACGGCGACATCGTCGCGGCAGCGCAGGAGGAGCGCTTCAGCCGGAAAAAGCATGACAGCCGCTTCCCGGCTCATGCGATCGAGTACTGCCTGCGCGAAGCGGGTCTTCGGATCCAGGACCTCGACGCCATCGCGTTTTACGACAAGCCGCTCGTGAAGTTCGAGCGCCTGCTCGAGACCTACCTCTCCTACGCCCCGCAGGGCTTCCGTTCATTCCTTCTCGCGATGCCGGTATGGCTGAAGGAGAAGCTCTTCCTGAAGACGCTGCTCAAGACGGAGCTGGCCGACCTCGGGGGGATCGAAAAGAGCGCGATCCCCAAGCTCCTCTTCGCTGAGCACCATCAGTCCCACGCGGCGTCGGCCTTTTTTCCGAGTCCCTACCCGCGAGCGGCGGTCATGTGCCTCGACGGCGTGGGCGAATGGGCGACGACCTCCGTGTGGCGAGGCGACGGAAACAAGCTCGAGCCGCAGTGGGAGCTGCACTTCCCCCACTCGCTGGGAATGCTCTACTCGGCGTTCACGTATTACACGGGCTTCAGGGTCAACTCGGGCGAGTACAAGCTCATGGGCCTGGCTCCCTATGGCGAGCCCAAGTACGTCCAGCTGATCCTCGACAAGCTCATCGACCTCAAGGACGACGGCACCTTCCGGCTCAACATGGAGTATTTCAACTTCGCCGCCGGGCTCACCATGACGAACAAGCGCTTCGACGCGCTCTTCGACGGCCCCCCGCGCCCGGCCGAGGGCAAGGTGACTCAAAAGGAGATGGACATCGCCCGCTCCATCCAGTGGGTCACCGAGGAGGTCGTGCTCAGGCTCGCCCGATCGGTGCATCGCGAGCTCAAGGAAGACTATCTCTGCCTCGCGGGCGGCGTGGCGCTCAACTGCGTGGCCAACGGACGCGTCCTCCGCGAAGGCCCGTTCAAGGACATCTGGATTCAGCCCGCGGCGGGCGACGCCGGCGGAGCCCTCGGCGCGGCCCTGGCCGCCTGGCACCAGCATTACGGCAAGCCGCGCTCGCGGCCCGGGGCCGGCGGGGACCCGCGCACGGCGCCCGACGCGATGAAGGGCGGCTACCTCGGCCCCGGCCTTCCGGACGGCGAAGTGCGCACGGACCTCGAGTCGATGGGCGCGCGCTACGAGCGCCTGGGGGACGAGGAGCTGATCCCGCGGCTCGCGGAGATCATGGACGAAGGCGCCGTGGTCGGCTGGGTGCAGGGCCGCATGGAGTTCGGTCCCCGCGCGCTCGGCGGCCGATCGATCATCGGAGACCCTCGGAACCGGGCGATGCAGTCCGTGATGAACCTCAAGGTCAAGTTCCGCGAGTCGTTCCGTCCGTTCGCGCCGGCCGTGCTGGCCGAGGACGTCTCGAAGTTCTTCCAGCACGACCGCAGAAGCCCCTACATGCTGCAGGTCGCTCCCGTGAGGGAGGAGCTGCGCATCGCCATGACGCCGGAGCAGCAGGCCCTCTTCGGGATCGAGAAGCTGAACGTCCCACGCTCGACGCTGCCGGCAATCACGCACGTGGACTACTCCGCGCGAATCCAGACCGTGCATCGCGAGACGAACCCGCGCTTCCACGCGCTTCTGACCGAATTCAAGCGGCTGACGGGCTGCTCGGTGCTCGTGAACACTTCCTTCAACGTCAGGGGCGAACCCATCGTCTGCACGGCGAAGGACGCCTACCGGTGCTTCATGCGCACGAACATGGATTACCTCGTCGTCGAGAACTACCTCATCAAGAAGACCGACCAGCCCGACTGGAAGGACGACGGCAAGTGGCGGGAGGAGTTCACGCTTGACTGAACCCCACGCCGGCCGCCGGCCGAAGAAGAGCGAACGCCGGCTACTCCGGGAGTTCTCCTACGTCATGGCGGGGGCCTTCTCGCTGCTCTTCGGCCTTTTCTTCCCTTGGATTTTCAAGAAGCCGATCCCGCTCTGGCCCTGGATCGTCGCGGCGGTCTTTCTGCTGCCTGGACTCGCCGCGCCGATGACGCTGCGCTGGCCCTTCCGCGTCTGGATGAAGATCGGCCACTTCCTCGGCGCCATCAACTCGCGGATACTCCTGGGCCTTGTCTACGCGGTTCTATTCACACCTTTCGGCCTGCTTATGCGACTCTCCGGGAAAGACCCCATGAGACGCCGATACGAGAGACAGGCCGCTACCTACCGAATTCCCCGCGCTGGCCAGGATCCGGGTCCAGGAATGGAGAATCCCTTCTGATGAGCGAACGCCCTCAGGTCCTTCTCGTCGGAGCTGGCGCGGTGGGGCAGGCCTACGGGTACCTCCTCTCGTGCGCCGGGGCCGATGTTGCCTATTTCGTGAAGGATCGGCACGCGGCCGCCACCCGCCAGGGCTTTCGCCTCTACCGGATCCCTTCGATTCGCCTGACTGGAAAGAACCAGCTCCGCGACCCGATCCGTTTCGAGTGCTTCCGAGTGGTCACGAAGCTCGAGGAGCTCGCCGCCACTCGCTGGAACCAGGTGTATCTGTGCATGTCTTCGACAGGACTGCGGTCCGGCTGGTTCCCGGAGTTTGCCCGCGCGCTGGCGCCCGAATCGACGCTCGTGCTGCTGCAGCCGGGCCTCGAGGATCGGGAGTACGTAACGACGTACTTCCCGGCTGAGCGACTGGTTTCGGGAGTCATCACTCTTTCCAGCTACTCAGCGCCCCTCTCGGGCGAAAGTGCGTCAGCGGGGCCTGGAACCGCATACTGGCTTCCCCCGGTTGCTCCCGCTAGTTTTTCGGCCGCTTCCGATGCAGGTGAGCGAGCGGAGGCGGTCGTCTCGCTTCTTCGGCGCGGTGACTTTCCGGCCAGGACGGTCGCCGACGTGCGGATCCTGGGATCCTTCGGCGCCTCGATCCTCATGATGGTCGTCGCGGCGCTCCGAGTCTCGGGCTGGTCCTTCGGAGGCCTGGCCCGCGATCGCTCGCTCCTGAGGTTGGCCGGCGCCTCCGCCGCTCAGGCGCTTTCAGTATCCGAAAACGCCGTCAAGGCTCGCGCCCGCCTGGCCCGCTGGCTAGCCCGCCCCTTCGTCCTGGGATGGGTCCTGCGACTCGCGCCTCTCTTCACGCCGTTCCCCCTCGAGACTTTCTTTCAGGCACATTTCACGAAGGTGGGCGATCAGACGGTCTTCGCGCTCGAGACCTACGCCAGGCTCGCGCGCGAGCTCGGGCTGCCCGCCGACGCGATCGAGAGCCTCCTCGTACGCCTGCGAGGCGACGAAAAGCCTCTGCCGACGATATCGATCTAGCGGGGAGCCGAAAGTGGGAGTTGAGAGAGTGCCTGGTTAGGCAAGCACGTCCGTCTCGGGCTTCCAGATGCCCCGCCATTCCTTGAGCCGGACCTGAGGCCTGTCCGTCGGGCCCGCGCCGTACTCGATGAACGCGTAGGTCAGCCGCGTTCTCGTCCCGTACTCGTTCAGGTCGAGGTTCGTGACCTCGTTCCACGTCCCCTCGTTGAAGTACTCCTTACCCTCGCGCCACTGTCGGTAGCGCAGGATGTGGGTGTGGCCGAAGATGACGGTATGAATGTCCTCGTTCTCCTCGAGAATGTTGAACGCGATCTTGTCGTAGTCAGGGTAGAGCGTGATCTCCTTGAGCATCTGGAAGGTGGCGCGGACGCCCGTGTGGATCTGGAATCGCCGCCGAAAGAGCACCGTATCGAAGACGAAGCGCGCAATCTGGAAGACCGTCCTGAGTCCCCACCCGAGGTCGTGGATCCAGACCCAGATCAGGAATGTCTGGATCGGCCTGACCTTGTCGACGTGCGGCCGGCTCTGTTTGATACGCGGAAGCAGCACTGCCACGAAGAGGGAGCCCCAGGGAAGATTGAGGACCGGCTCGGGCAGTCCCCTCGTGATGAAGGGCCTCGCCATGTCGATCTGCGCGAAACCCTCGTACTGCTGTCCGTGCTCGACGTGAATTCCGTCGAAGCGGGTGTAGACCTCGTGGAACCGGACTTCAGCCTCGCACGCCTCCGAGAAAACCTTCTGCGCCGCGGGAAAGAGCAGCCCCACGTCGTGATTGCCGATCGTGTAGCTCACCGAGTGACGGGGAGCCGCGCAGAAGCGGCGAAGCGCCTGGAAAAACTCCGGATGACCGGAGATGACTTTCTTCAGCGAGCGCACGACGGAGCGTTCCGTGAAGAGATGAGTATGAACTCCCCAGGCATCGACCTGGAGGAGGTTCAGGATGTCTCCATTGAGGATGAGCTCTACCTCCGCCTCGGCGAAGCTCCCCGAGCGATAAAAGCCCAGGAACTCGGAGAACTCCCGGTCGTACACGAAGTCCTCCAGGATGTTCTGCGAACCGTCGCGAAGGTAACGACCCTTGCCGAGGTGGAAGTCGCTTACGACAAGCCGGTACTTAAGCACCCACCGCCCCGTCGCCGGCGCCCTCGCCTCCGGCCGCGCCGACAGCCGGCTCCACGTGGGCGATAAAGACGCTGTTCCGCGACTCCCGCTTGGCCGTGTACATGGCGCGGTCCGCGGCCTCGATGATCGCGCGCTTGGAAGCCGCGTGCTCGGGGAACAGGGCGACGCCGATTGAAACGGTGAACTGGACGCCGAGGCCCTCCGACGCGAGAAACGAGGAGCTCTCCACGGACTGACGGATTCTCTCCGCCACCAGCCGAGCGGTCGTCAGGTCGCAGCCGGAAAGCACCGCGACGAACTCGTCCCCCCCGTATCGGAAGACGGTGTCGCTCTCCCGGACGAATCTCTTGAGATGGTTTCCCAGCTCGTTGAGCAACCGGGTTCCAATGAGATGCCCGTGGGAATCGTTGACCTGCTTGAAGCGGTCTGCGTCGATGAAGAGCACCGCGAACGGCCTGGAGCTGTCGCGAGCCTGGGCGATTTCCCGGTCCAGAATCGTATTGAGGTAACGCGTATTGTACAAACCCGTCGCGTCGTCAACGAACGCGAGATTCTGCACGCCGAGATACTGCTCGATATTCTTGCCCGCGACCTCGATCTGCGTGCGAAGCATGCGAAGCTGGCTCTCAAAGGCCTCGACCGAATGGGGTTTCCTGGGCGAAAGGCACACGCAGAAATACTCCGTGTCCCCCCCGCAGCGAAAGCGGAACGCGAAGAGTCCCGGCGTCAGCTGTCCACGCTCGACGAAGCGGTCGGTGTCTCCGGAGGCGGAGAGACCGGGAACGATACCGGCTGCGTGCACGGCGATGTCGAGAATCTCTTCCATGGCTCGGTCCCGGTTGGTCCCGTCTCCGAAGTCCTCGACCCGGACAGGCCCTCCTCCCGAGAGCGCGTAAATGGCGGAGTGATCGGACTGGAGCGCCCGCGCGAGGTAGCTCTGGACGATCGCAAAGATGTGAGGCCGCTCCAGGGTGGCCGAGATCATCTGGCAAGCGTTAAGCAGGTGCAGGTAATTCGCCGCACCGGAGTCGTCGCCGAAGACGGCCTTCCGGTCGAGCGCCCGCTTCACCGCCAGCTGGAACGACTCCACGCTGAACGGCTTCTTGAGATAGTCTTCGGCCCCCAGCCGGACCGCCGCCACCGCTTCCTCGACCGTCGCCCGATCCGACACGATGATCACCCCGGTGACGGAGCTGAGCCGCTTCACCCGCTCCAGAAGCGCCAACGGCTCCGGTACGCCGTCCATCACGACGAAATGGTAGCTTGAGCGCCCGAGCCACTCGAAGGGGCTCTCGAGCCGGCTGATCACGTCGATCTGGCAGTCCGCGACCTCGCGGAGCAGCTCGCTGTAGAGCTCCGTCTGGCCCGGATCCGCGCAGAGGATCAGGCACCGCACGAGCTCTGGGCGAAGATGCCTCCGTTTCGGCGGGCGCGCTTCCCGGACGGCCTGCTTGTCGGCGGCCATGCCGGTCCCGCGGCCTCAGGAGGCCGCGCGCTCCCCCGTCACCGGGTCGCCGGCTTCATCAGCTTCGGCTCCCGAGGTCGGACCCTGGGCCACTCCTCCTTCGCCGAGGAGTCCTCCGGCGAGACGAACGACCTGGGCCGCCTTCGCAAGCCTCTCCTTGAGTCGCGCGGAGCCCTCCTTTTCGCGCGAATGCTGGTCCTGCAGTAGGTCCATGTTGAACTCGAGGAGATCCAGCTTTCTCTTCAATTCGATGATCTTGTTCTCTCTCGCCCCGATCAGCGCCTCCGAGTCCTTCTTCATGATCTCGAGGCGGTTCTCGAGCTCTTTCTCGCGTACGCGGATCTTGCGGATGTCTGCGCGGACCCGCTCCTTCAGGCGCTCCATTTCGTCGGTCGCCTCTCGAACCTGTCCCTCGAGGAGTCGAACGCGGTCGTTCTTGCTCTTGCCTTGAAAGCGGAGCTCGTTGATTTCGTTCTGGAGCCCCTCAAGCGCAATCTCCTTCTCGCGCTCAAATTCTTCGATCTTCCGTTTCTG
Organism: uncultured Bacteriovoracaceae bacterium; assembly: GCA_964372615.1. GTDB lineage: Bacteria > Bdellovibrionota > UBA1018 > UBA1018 > UBA1018 > CAYJTX01. The sequence continues at coordinate 7,115 of CAYJTX010000109.1, forward strand.
CTCGTCGACCGTGTGGCCCAGCTCGACGTTCTTGGCTCGCGCCTGACGGAGCGAGTCCTCCACGGCGGCGACCTGCTCCTTCGCGCTCTTGAGCTGGCCGGAGAGGGCGGCGACGTCCTGTTCGCGCAGCAGGAGGTACTTCTTGAGGGTCTCCAGATCAGGGGCCTGCGCCGCACCGCCGGGGACGACCGCGTCACCCAGCGGCTGCGCCATGCCCAGGAACGCGGCGGCCATGGACCTGGCGCCACCCGCGACCTTGTCGAAGATGTAGGGCATCTCCTGAGCGGCCTCGGCGTCTTCCTCGGGACGTCTCGCCACCGCGAACGCCTCGGTGCCGGTGCGAGCGGTCGGGACGCTGGGCTCGCTGGGCTCGTTTGCGCCGACCGCCGTCGGTAACTCGAGCCCTCCCCCACCACCCGCGGGAGCGTCGAGCACAGCCTGAATGTCGATTTCGTCAGAGCCACCTCCGAGGGGCTCGAGGGAAATCCCGGCAGGCGCGCTTTCGGCGACCGGGGCCGGCTCAAAGGAAATGGGCGGCGTGCTCGCGACAGCCGGAGCCCCTTGCGCCTGCGCGCCAGACCCAAGATCGGGCGCTTCAAGCCGAATGCTGGTATCGCTCGGTTCGTACACCTCAGGAGCCATGAAGAGCGCCGAAACGTCTTCCAGGATCAGCTCTCCGGTACTCGTGGTCTCCTCCCGCTTGGTCGGAGTCGTCGTCGGCGGACCTGCCGGAGCTTTTGCCGCCGCTTCGGCCTTTGCAGACGGCTTCGACGGCGCAGCCGCGGGTTTGCCCCAGCCCTCGCCCAAGACTCCGTCGATCAGTGAGAAAAAACCATCGGTCCCGAATGGAGCCTTGAGGTAAGCGTTCGCCCCCGCTGGCGAGTCCTGATGTTTCGCGAACTCGGCGTCGCCCCATTTATCGGAGGTCAGTATGACGGGAAGGTCAGACTGCTTGGCGTCTTTCTTGAGTTTGGCCAGCAGCTCACAACCGGGCTCGGTCGACCCGAGACCTTCTCGATGCACGATTGCCAGATCCACGCTCGAGCCGTGGAGCCGCAGCATCTGCCAGGCCTCCGTCGAATCAGCGGGAAAGAGAACCGCGACTCCTCTTTTCTGAAGTGCACGAGCAATTTGATGCTCCGCGTCGATCTGAGGATTCAAAAGCAGAATCTTCATCACCTCTCTCATCGGCGGAGTAGGACCTTGGGTTGACACGTTTTTTTCTAAAAGCTAACGTTTCCCAAGGCATGGCATCGCCCGACGAACTCACAGTCGTGGTATTCAAGGACAATCTGTCGTCCCGATCTTTCCATATTCCACTTCGGTGGTTTTCGTGGCTCGGTTTGGCCCTGGGTTTGAGCCTTGGATGCACCGCATTAGCTAGTGCGCTGGCCTGGCGCTATTTCCGCGCCGCGCGGGCGGGAGATCCTGGGCGAGTCCAGGACATGGAAGCGACCCTGGGGCAGCTGCGCCTTTCGAATCAGGAGCTGGAATCGCGCCTCGCTCAGGCTCAGGTCGCGTACACACCTCCGGCACCAGCTCAGGTTGCCGTTCCGACACCCGCAGCGACTGCGGCCGGCGCCGTCCTTGCCCTGCCCTTCACCACTGACACGGGCCCACTTCCGGATTCGACCCGTCTTCCGATCGAAGTCGATCCCGCGAGATTTACCTGGAAGGGAGGCCAGCTGAACGTGCGCTTTCCAATCTTGTACCGAGCAACCGACGGCGGAAGCCAGCAGGGTCGGATCGTGCTCCTGGTGCGCGGACCTTCCGCCCTGCTGGCGTATCCCGAGGGCGTCCTCGCCGGCCAGGATTCGCCGGCGCTGATCGAGCCGGACCGAGGAGAGTATTTCTCCGTAAGCCGATACCGGGAAGTCACCGCCGAGTTCGGACCGATCCCGAACCGAAAGGCCGTATCGACAATGGACATCCTGATCTTCAGTACCTCAGGCAAGCTACTTCTGAGGCGGGGAGCGCGAGTGGCCGAGGATCGGCCGACGGTCCCGAGGTCACCCGAGTACATCCAGCCGGGAGTGGACCAATGAGAGAGACGGAAGTAAACCTCGTCGCCGAGGAAACTCAGGTCGAAGGTCGAATCACCGTTACGGGCACCTCCCGCATTC
>CAYJTX010000110.1:0-9172 GCA_964372615.1 uncultured Bacteriovoracaceae bacterium
TGTACTCATCTAGTCCTGGCCTCCGTTTTCAATCCACTTCCGAATCGCCGCACACTCATCTTCGCGGAGCTTCGGACCGCTTTCCGGTGGCGGCATTCTCTTGTTGTCGTTGCGTTCGACGGCGAGCACCAGGCCGCTTTCGTCCGGATTGCCCGGCAGCACCAGCTCACGCGGCGAGTTGAGCAGGTCTTCGCGCGTATTCAGAAGAACCCCCGATGCGCTACCGCCCTGGGTATGGCAGGCCATGCAGCGAGCTTGAAACACATTCTTCTTGATCGACTCGAACTCGGGACGGATGGGCTCTTCGAGCTCCGGGGGAGGTTTGGGACCGGCAGTGAACTCGGGTGCGCCTGCCTTGATCCAAGCTGAAAGGAGGGCAGCCTCACGGGGGGAGAGCGGGCCACTCTTGGGCATGGTCTTTTGAGCGAGGGCGGTCCGCTCAATGGCATTCAGATTGGCTTTCACAGTGGTGTAAGAATCGAGCGTGATCCCACCGGAATTGCCGTGGCAGGCAACGCAGCGTGGACCGAGTACTTGCCTATGGACAGTTTGATAGGAAATCTGAGCGGCATCGAGGGTGGCGTTCAAGAGGTCAGAGGGATTCTTCTCCTGGTAATAGAACCGGCAGCCGGAGGTTCCCAGAGTGAGAGCCCCGGCTGCCGATACTACAAGAATCCACTGGGGCAATCGTCCAATCACCCACTGCCTCCCGCACCGCCCTCGGCTGGCGGCGTGATCAGCTCTGCTGAGTCGAAGGTGCCATCGGCTTTGACTCGGACACGAAGCACGCGGGCGTCCGCGCTGGAGCGAAAGTCCACCACCGCTCCCGCCGCCCCCTCTGCATTCGTCTCCTGGCTCAGCGTAAAGCCCGTCAGATTCTCATTGAAGGGTACGACTTCGGGTTTTGTGACTGCACCCTCGATCACATAATGGAGAGCGTTTTCGGCCAGGGTCACGGCATCTTTGTCAGGCCATACAGGAGCATTGGCTGGCTCCGCGCCGGCGACAACGGTATGCTTGAGCGTCTTCCCCTCGGCATTCATGACGATCTCCACGCTTCTCTGTGTTCCGTCAGTGCCCGGCCATTGCGAAACCGTAGCCTGGAACGATGGCTCGGCCTCATCGTCATGCGGGATGAGTGACAGAGCGAGATTTCGCGCCTTCGTTTCAAAGCCCTCTTCAATTTTTCTGAGGATCACCAGGCGCTCCACGCGGTGAAGCGACAGCTCCGCGGCCTTCGCATTCGAGACCTCGTGCGCGAGAGCGGTATTCCCGAAGAGCGCGCTGAACGCCGCGACCGTAGCGAGTGTGGTTGTAACGATTGTCTTCCTCATAGTCCTTCTCCTTCATTCACAGGTAAGTCTCACATCGAACTTGACGGGCACTGGTTGGATCGGAATGCCTCCGGGTCCATCGCCATGCGCCCAAACCGAATCCCCTCGCCGCGGATCACCGGCAGCGTCACCCGCTCCGAGACCAGAATGTCCGAAACGATGTCGTGGAGCATGTGGTTGTTGTCGAACGCCGCAGGGACCTGTGGAAAGGCGCGCGCGAACGTCGGGGCCTCTTTGGCCGTCTCGGGCATCATGTCGAAGTCTGCCGAGTCAGGAAGGTCGGAAATCAGCTCCCAGAACTTCCTGACCGTCACCGCCACCGCGGCGTCACGCCCCTGTTGGGTCGGGTTCATGAGATCCTCATAGAGACGAATCTGAAACCAGTGGTAGCTCCAGATCAGCAGATTGAAGCTCGGAAAGCTGCGGCGGAACGCCTTGGAGAAATAATGGCCGTCCATGAAGAGCATCGTCTTGCAGACGTCCGTGATCGCCACCGGGGTGTTCGCCTTGTATTGCGCGTAGATCTCATCGATTCGGGCGATCATCGCGGATCCGCGATCTTCCGATGTCGCAAGGACGTCCAGCACGAACTGGTGCAGCATGTGGGACCAGTCAAAGAGGTTCAAGATGAGCGGGAACATATAGACATAGGTGGGCGCGATGTCTCCCTCGTCGACCTTCACGTTGGGTGGGTTCCTGAGAATCTTCAGGATGTCCGAAAGCAGCTCACGCTCGAATTTCTCGGGGTCGGTGATGGTACCCCTTCTGAGAAGGAGGCGCTCGTAAACCAGCGCGTGTCCGTAATCGAACGCGAAGAGCAGGCGCTGGGCGTCGGGGTACCTTCGCCCGAAGTGGTAAGCCTCCCGGGGAAGAGGATGCCAGACGACCTCGGCCTGCGCTGACGAAGCGACGGCAGTAAGCAGAGCCGCAAGTGTAAGTGCTCGTTTCATTGGCCACCTCCGGAATCCACGAGAATCCCGGGAAATTCGTTCCACCGATAGCGGAGCTTGATCTCGGTCGGGAGCATGATGGTCGGGTCGCGGATTTCATAATAGACGTAGGTATCCCAGAGCTCGCGTCTGCCGCCGTTTCCGGGCCAGCCGGGGTTGATTGGTCCGGAGCAGGTGTAGTCGTTGGCGACGAGGTAAACGCGAAGCACGAAATCGGGGATCAGCGGCGAGTCCTTGCTCATGCGATTGTCCTGGCCGTTCACGTAAACGCACGTGAGCGGGACTTTCTCTCCTCCAACTAAAAGGTAGGAGTCATCCAGAAAATAGACCTTGTCCCAGAAGTGGCGAAAGACGCGCTGGCTGCCGGGCTCAAGCTGAAACTCGTAGGAAAGGGGCTTGTCGAACTTGGCCGTGCCCACCTTGAACCGGTATGAAAAGGCGAGATCGCCCTGGCTCGGCATGGGAATCCGGAACCTTGCTTCCGGCCGAACATTCAAGGTGAGGGCACGATAGAGCGTAAGCGCCTCGCTGGGGATGTCTCCCGCCAGGGCTGTAACGCTTCCCGGACTGGAAAGCAGGCCGGATAGCATGAGCAAGGTCCAAGATGTCTTCGATTTCACAAGCGCTCCTTTGATTACTTGAAGATCAGGCCCATCAGCTCGTCGATCTTGCGGTCCATCTCAGGCTTGCTTCTCGCCTTCGCGGCGTTTCTCACGCAGCTTCGGACGTGTGTCTCGAAGATGCTCGACTCGATCGCCCGAAGGGCGGAATACACCGCCTTGAACTGCACCAGGATATCGACGCAATACCTCTGCTCGCCGATCATCCGCTCGACGCCGTCGATCTGTCCTTTGATCCGGTTGAGTCGAATGAGCGTGGGCCGATGATCGGGGTGCTTTTCCTGACCTACGCGGTCACCGGCTCCGCCTGAGCAGTGGTTTGACTTGGACCTTTCCTTTACGACTTCTGTATGGGCATGTGCCATGGGCTTGACATGTACCCCCCCAGGGGTATAGGTGTCAATCCCATGTTTGAGATAAATCAGCTGGCAAGGTTCAAGACGGCAGTCATCTTACTCTCCGGGCTTCTCACTCTCGGGGCATCGGGGTGCAAGGATAGTGATCTCCCGGCGCTCAAGGGACGATTTGTCGGCGAGCTGGTCGAAGGCGGCAATTTCGCGCAGGTCGTGGCCGAGCTTCCCGGCTTCATTGCCAGCGGAAAGCGGCGGCAACTGAACTTCGCGGTGTTCGCGACCCTTGGCAGCGCGCGTCCCGGTCCCATTGGCGTGGTCGTTCGAGAGGATCGAACGATCCAAGTGCTTTCACGGGCGACTCCGGCGCCCGGAGCCAGTCTTGTCGCTAACGGGACCTGCGCAAGCGGCAGGTACGACGATCGGCCGATCCAGCTCTGTTGGACGGAGAAGAAGATCGACCTCACGATTGGTGAGAAGAGCGATGCGCGCTACATGGCGCTGCATCTGGTACGCTCCGACGTGCTTCCCGCGGCTCCAGGGAAAGATGGCCCTAGTCGCCCCTATTCGCTCGATGAGCTGATGGGCCGCGCCCGCTTTCTCAATTACACCGTCAGTCAAGAGGCCGAGCGTGTGTTTCAGGCGCGCCAGAACATCAAGGTCGCGCGCGGGAACTTGCTGCCGAAACTAAACCTGAAGGCCGTCGTTGGAATCTTCACGGGAGATTACCTCAGCGTCGTCGGTGCCGCGCTTCCCTTTCTGTTCCCGAGCAACTGGTATCGATGGAAGTCTTCACAAGCCTTGTATCAGGCAGAGAAGAGCTCCTACGCATCCCTTCGCGGGAATGAGATGAGCTTTGTCGAGGGTCTTTTTCTTCTCGTCCTTCGTGACCAAAAAGTGGCGGCGCTGCTCTCCGAGCACATTGCCTGGATGCGGTCCGTTCAAGAGGGGCTGCGGCATGAAGAGGCGGCAGGCGCCCTACCCACGGGAGTAGCCGACTACCTGGGCGTGAGCATCAATACGATTGAAAGGGATCGGTTGGGCTTCGCGCGTCTGTATCAGGAGGAGCTTGGGCTTCTGGCTCATGCTGCCGCTTTGCCACCGAGCCTAGCCCCCACGGAGCTGACCGGAATCGAGTTTCCCACGCTCACGGGTGTGAACCCGGTTGACGCCAGGGACTTCTTCAAGGATGCGCAGGCGCGATCATTCGAGCTGAAGACGCTTCAGTTCCTGCTGCAGGCCGCGCGGTATGAGCCAGGGGAGATCATCTTCGGATTCCTTGATCCGGAGGGAGCCGGCGGACTGGGTTTTGGTACGGCGCCTGCCATTCGCGTTTCGCAGTCGCGGCAACGCGAGCTTGAGAAAAAGATCGATGAGACGTCGTCGCTGATTGAGCTGAGAGCCATGCAAGTAGCGAGTGAATACAACTCGGCGATTGAAGGCTATGCCATCGCCGACGGCGGGTATGCCGCGACGAAGCGGCGCGTGGACTGGCTCATTCAGCAGCACCTGACGGGGGCATCCGAACTGGATGAGAATGAGTTCGTCGATCAGCTATCGGATTTGCAGGCAAGAGCATTGGGCCTTCTTGCGGATCGAATCACCAACGCGCAGTCGTGGCTTTCGGCGAACGGAAAGGTGAACCGGCTGCTGCTCCAGGGCTATTATGACGGTCTGGATGGGGGCATGCCACTCGGACAGGCCATCAGCTCTGTCGATGGGCGTCGGGGAAACTGAGAAATAATATGGGGGAGATGACTATGAGGCGAGTTGTTGAGCAGTCGGTTGTCGGACTTCTGGCGTTTGCGGCCTCTACGGTCGGGGCGTCCCTGGTATGGGCTCACGATCCGGACGCAAGGGTGGAGATCGAGATCGAGGGAAGTACCATCGTTGAAGCGGGAAGGGTGCGGCTTGACTTCGAGCTGATCGACAATAAGACGAGCTCGCTCCTCGAACCCAAGGACCTTGCCGTCGTTCACGAGAAGAAACTGCATCTCTTCGCTTTTGATCCGGCACTTCAAGAGTTCCGGCACGAGCACCCCGAGTTCGCGAACGGCAAGTGGTCGGTAAACACGGAGATTCGTGTGGACGGCAACTACTGGCTTTGGGCGCAGGGGAAGATTCTCGCCGATGGGACCGAGTTCTTCGCAAACGCCCGCTTTGTCGTAAGAGGGGGTCAGCCGGCCAACCCGTTGCCGCCGGTGCTCGGCGACGTCCGGACCGGAAGTGACCGGAGCTCGCGGGTCACGATCTCCAACGAGAGGCTGGTCGCCAAGCGCATGGCGATGCTCAATCTGACGTTTTCGCGCACTAACGGGTCGGCACCGGCTCTAACGCCTTACCTGGGCGCCCTGGCCCATGTCGTCGGGGTGCTGGGGGACGGAGATACGCTCCTCCACATCCACCCCATGAGTCGCGGCACGCCGAACCAGCTCATGCTGCACACGGAGTTTCCGGTCGCGGGCGAGTACCGGCTTTGGGTGCAGTTCATCGATGGCGGCGCGCTTAAGATCGTGCCGCTGTCCGTCCGGGTCTTTGAAAATTGAGTTGAATGGAGGAGTCATGAGGAAGGCATTCACGTTTACCGCGCTCGTATGTGGCATGAGTGCGACCCTTGCCTGGAGTTCCGTTCCGAAGTGGAACGCGCGCGTGGACGCGAGCCAGGGAGAGGTCGAGTTCGTCGCGATAGGCCGGCCAAGCGCGCTCAAGATTCGCGGGAAGACGGGTGCTCCGAAGGGTGAGGTACGCATCGAGAACGGAAAGGCCTCGGGAGCATTCGTCCTGAGCTTGACCGCGCTCGATACCGGGATCAACCTTCGCAACCAGCACATGAAAGAGAAGTATCTTGAGGTCGGCAAGTTCCCGGAAGCCAAGCTCCTGATCGAGTCCGTGGATCTGCCGTCTGACATCAGCGCCGGTGAGGGAAGCAGGGACGGCCTGCCGTTCTTGGGAGTTCTCACGCTTCACGGAGTTCAGAAGCCGGTCGCGGGATCGGCCAAGGTGGAACGCCGGCAGTCATCCGTGGAAGTCGAGGCGCAGTTCGGGATCAAGCTCAGTGATTTCGGGGTCACGACTCCGAGCTATGCCGGGATCACGGTAGCGGAGGATGTCCAGGTCAAGGTGCGCTTCGCTACCCCCATCACCATGCAGAAATGATCTCTCGGGTGAGTCGTTTTCCGTATGCGCTCGTCCTTTGCGCGTTCGCGGGAGGGATCTCTGAAGAGTCAGCCCAAGCGTTCGCAGAGATGGTTCGCCACGGATATGTCAACTGCATGACCTGCCACGTGAGTCCGTCCGGTGGAGGGCTGCTCACGGAGTACGGCCGGGAGCTTTCCCGCGAAGTCCTGAGCCATGGCGGCAAGTCGGAGCAGGAGTCGGCTTTTGCTTATGGCGCGGTGAAACCACCCGAGTGGCTAACCGCGGGCGGGGACATCCGGAGCCTTACCCTGTATCGGGATTCGCCTACCGCGCGCGAGGGTCGTCAGATCATCATGCAGGCGGACCTCGAAGCCGCGATCACCTACAAGAACTGGCTTGTCGATGGAACCGTGGGCTTTCGCGAAAGCCGCACGCCGTCACCGCCGATAGATCATGTTCTCTCCCGCCGGCATTACGTCAGTTTTCGCCCGACCGATGAGCTTTCGGTTCGCGCGGGTAAGTTTCAGGCGGCTTTCGGGATCAATACGCCCGACCACGCGATCAGCACGAAGCGCGGGCTCGGGTGGGATCAGGGGAGTGAAACGTACAACGTCGAGGGGGCTTGGCTCGGGGAGCAATGGAACGTCTTCGCGACAGTGATCCTCGGACGTCCGGACGCCCGTGACTTGAGGCGCGAGGCGGGAGGCGCGGTCAACGTCAGCTCAGCGCTGGGTGAGTCTTACAAGGTGGGCGCGAGCTACTTTATTGGCCAAAACGAGCTGGCGCGCCGGCACGTCTTCGGTCCCTATGGAATCCTTGGATTTACCAAGAGCTTCTTTCTCCTGACGGAGGCTGATCTTCAGCGGTCGACCTCGCTTTCAGGCGCCGTGACCGGCCCAACACGCTGGGGGATCGTGAACTTCCAGAAAATCGACTATGAGGTGATCGAAGGGCTGCACGGATACCTCACGCAGGAATACTCGCGGCTTGATTTCGACGATGGCAGTTCGGCGAATCAGACCTATGGAATCGGAGCGCAGTTCTTCCCGCGGCCGCACCTCGATTTGAACTTGACGTGGCAAATACAAAAACCGCAGGCATCAGGCGACGCCACGCAGCTCTTGTTTCTGATGCTTCATTTTTACTTGTAACGATGGAAAGGAAGACAACATGACCCACAAAGCAAAATTCGCAATACTGATCCCTGGCTTAGTCCTCTTGGGGGGCTGCTCCCACGCGCTGATGCGCGGCACTGTGGCCATGAAAATAAGCGACGACGAAGCGCACGTCTGTATGGGCGATAACGAGGTGAAGGCAGGAGACCAAGTCGCCTTGTTCAAGAACGTGTGCAAGGGGAACAAAGGCAAGGAGAGCGACGGAGCTACCTGCGAGAAGGTGAAGATCGGCGGGGGTGAAGTGACCCGGACTTTGAATGAGCACTATTCTGTCGTGCGCGTGAGCCCCGGCGTGGAATTTCAGGAAGGGACAGTCGTCGAGAGGCAGTAGTCAGGCAGCATAGGAGGAAATTTTATGGTGACTTATCGAGGCACCGCTGTGTCGGAGGTGTGGAGTCAGGGGGTGTCGGCGGAAGCGGGCATGAGTGAAGGAGGCTCGGCGCGATAGACAGAGCGGTAGTGAAAGCGAAGTGGCGGGTGCTCCTTAGACCTCGGAGTCGAGCGAGGAAAATAGGTGCAGTGTTCGGCGAGCAGAAAGCTCCAAGAGGTTGGGGATGATCCGGCGGCTCTTCATGCGCCCCCTGGCTCGCTTCCACGACGTTTTGCTTTCCATTTATCTCTATAACGAGCGGCAAGGGTTCATTTACCTTGAGCGCCTGGCGCGGGCGTTCGAGGTAAAGTATCCCGCCGAGGCCGCCATGCTCGAAGCGATCCGCAAGCACGCGCGCGACGAACGCAAGCACCACGACATGTTCCAGCACTGGGAACTCGACCCGACGGAAATCGTGGCGGACGAGCTGTCACACTTCGAACCGTATGACGAGTGGCTCCGGCGGCAGGGCGAGGCGCGCCCACGCCTGCGCGAGGTGCTCGCGGACTTGTGGGCACATCTGGGCCTCGTCTACTTCAGGACTCCCCTGCTCTTCCTCAATCCGGCGCTCACGCGCGCGGACTGGATACCGTAGCGGAGGCTCGACTCCGCGAAGCTCTTGTTTCTGGTGCTCCACTTTTATTTGTGCCTTGTTGTCACATATAGGGCATCGGGCACGTATTGGTGGGTGGAAGAAAGGAACTCGCATGCGTGGTCGGTGGTTGACCATTACTATCCAAATGCTTCTGGTTCTTGGCGGCCTGGCAGTTGTGAACGGAAAGGCCCATGTTGCGGCGAATACTGTGCATCAAACTAGGACTGCTTCGATTGCATCTGCACACCAGGATTGCTCCGCCGCGGCCTCTTCTTGCTCCCACTGCGTTGTCCCCTGCTGCCACATGCCTGCGGTACTGACGAGAGCTTCGGCGATCCTACCCCTCGCTGCCCGACTCTGGGACGCAAGTACGGATTCTGTTCCAGCAAGCGTAACTCTGCCGCCAGATTCTCGACCCCCTATCGGTTAAGGCCACCTCGTGTGCCATCAGAGTTCGGGCACATGCGGAGCAGAAATGAATTGCGGATCAAACGTAATTTTATACCAATAGGAGATATTATATGAAGAGGTCATACAGTGTCGTGTTTGGCATTCTCTTGCTCTCAACGGGCGCCGTGGCCGGGCAATTTGACCGTGAACCGCGTGAGCCGAGCTCATGGGGGCGGCGAGAGAAAATAAT
>CAYJTX010000111.1:0-9112 GCA_964372615.1 uncultured Bacteriovoracaceae bacterium
AGGAACTCATAGAGGGGATGGGCGTTCGGGCCGTTGACGTCGATCTTCGAGAAGAGCGGAAACGTCACCCCGAACTTCGTGTCGCAGAACTGCTGAATCTCGGCGGCAGTCCCGGGCTCCTGCTCCCCGAACTGATTGCAGGGGAAGCCCAGCACCGCGAAGCCGCGCGGGCCGAACTTCTTGTGGAGCGCCTCGAGCCCCTCGTACTGGGGCGTGAACCCGCAGCGGCTCGCCACGTTGACGATGAGCAGGGCTTTGCCGCGATAAGGCGCGAGGCTCCCGTCCTTTCCATCGAGCGTGCGGACGGGGAAGTCGTAAACAGTCTTTTGCGGCGTTGTCATAGTCCTCGCGGCGTATCATCATCGGCTGAGCGTGGCAAAGGCGTGGATGGTTTTCATCGTTGCGTGCCTGACGGCCCCCTCGTGGGCGGCTGAGGAGCCGACGACCCCCGTCGCCCCGCGCGGCGACGCCTCTTGAATTCTCTCTGAGCGGTGGCGCTGTCGCGTACCTCTGACGGGGCTTGGGAAAGGTGTCCCTCACAGGGACAAAATCCCCATTCTGGACATCCAGAACGCGGTTTCTGTCCCGATTCGGGACATTTCAGCCGCCTCACACCTCTGTGCGCCGCCTCACACCTTCGTGCTCAGGCGACCATGCCTTGGACAGGCCGGGTTGTGGCGAACGGATCATCCGGCTTGAATCATTGGACTTTATGAAGACTACCCCGCCCGTCGGGTTGGCACGGGCATGGCATTTCCATGGAAGCAATCTCCTTAGGATTTCCTGGTTTGTTTGGAGGATTGCGAATGTTTCACCCCTACGTGAGCCGTGCGGCTCGGCGACTGACCCTTTCCGCGGCGCTTTTTCTCGGGCTCCTGGCCACGTCTGGAGAGCTCCAGGCCGCCCCGCCGACCGAAGCCGAAATCCAGAACTGGCTGAATCAGTTTTCCGATACGTCGTTGTCCGAACGGACCCGCGACGACGCCATCGACAAGCTGGCGCGGGTCGAGGACCCGCGGGCCTACGAGACGCTCGTCCGGGCGTCGAGGGACGCGAGCCGCGAGATCCGGCAGTCGGCGGTCAGAGGCCTCGGCCGCTGGGCGGAGGACTCCGCCCGAAGCGACGAGGTGGCGCGCATCACGATCGCCGCGTTTGAAGACCCCTACTATCTCGTGCGCAACGCGGCCGAGAGCACGGCTGTCTCGCTGGACCGGCACAACCATGTTACGATCGGCGCAAGCGTGCTCGAAGTGCTTCGCAATACGGCGAGTCCCGGGCGTGAGGACGCCGCCTCGGCCCTGGGCCGGATGCGGTACGCGCCCGCGGTGCCCCACCTGATCGCCGTGGCGGGTTCGAACGCCAACCGCAACACCCGCTCAGCCGCCACGCGCGCGCTCGGCAATCTCGTCAGCGAGCGCCATGAGCACGACCTTCGCACGCCCCTCATCCGTGCGCTCACCGACGGCGACTACCTCGTGCGCAACGCGGCCGAGAGCTCGCTCCTCGATCTCGAGCGAGCCGGCGACACCGATGTCGTCCGGTCGGTGGTGGCCCTCATCGACAGGCCCGGAAGCTCGATCTACATCGAGGACGTCGCGGGCTTTCTTTCCCGGTCGAGGTACCCGCACGCCCTGGACGGGCTTCTCAAGCTGGTCGGGCATTCGCGCTGGCAGGTCCGGTCGTCCGCCGTCCGCGGCTTCGAGAACTTCCCTTCCGACCCCCGCGTCCTCGAGCCCACGCTCACCGCCTTGACCGACAGCAGCTCGAGCGTGCGCGACCGCGCGATTCGGGCGCTCGAGGAGATCCTCGAGGACCGCTATGATGAGCTCTCCCGGGACGACAAGCTCCGGGCGCTCCGCGCGCTCGCGACCCAGCTCGGGGACTCCGGAAGATACACGCGTCGCAAGGCGGCCGAGCTCCTGGGCACGTACCTGCGCCAGCACCTCGCGACCGTCGCCGACGACTCGGAGCTCGAGCGGCGGATCCGGGCCTGCTTCCCGTCCGTCAACGCGAGCCCGGGCGGCGGCAGCTCGGGCACGCATTCGGGGATCATGTACGTCTTCGATGTGATCTTCTTCGGCGGGCTGCCGGTGCTCACGGTCGCGGACGCGCTAGACCCCTCCCACGGGAGCGCCCCAGCGCCAACGCCGTCGTCTGACGTGCCTCGCTGGCCGAGCGCCGACATCCACGCGTTCCAGGACCTGCTCGGACAGCTCGTCCAGTAGGGATTCGGCCTTTTTTCGCGGGCTCCGGACCGCCACCCTGCTGCGCCTGCTGCTGCGCCGCCAGTGCGGCATCGCCGATGACCTTGTCCATCAAGGCTCGGAACACGTCCGTCATGTCGAGCGCGGCCATGAGCACCCGAGGGTCCATCGCGGCCACGCGCTGGTTGAGCTTCTCGGTAAGGTCCGAGAGCCCGCCCCAGCGGTCGCCCGCGATGAACTGGTCCTTCACGTAGTTTTCAAGCTCGGTCCAGCTCTCGCCTTTGCGGCCCTCGGCCTGCACGCGCGCGAGGATCACGCGGATCTCCTCGAAGTGGGCGAAGGTCAGGCCCTCCGTGTTCTCGACCATCTCGTCGAGCGGAGTGAGGGGAGGGAGCTCGTCTTCACCCAGGGGCGGGGCCGCGGGTGCGTCCGGTAGGGCGGCTCCCGCGAGCGACTGAAGCAGCTCGCGGCGCAGGTTGGGCGAGGGCCGCTCCAGGCGGATCGGGTCCTCGAGACGGCCGGGCCGGATGAGCTGGGTCTTCGGCGTGTCCTCGGGGTGGCGCGACGTCGCGACCCAGAAGGTGCCGTCGGCGCGGTCCATCGAGTGGTCGAGCAGGGTAAAGAAATCCTCGGTCTCCATCCGCTTGATGATGAGATCGACGTCGTCGAGCACGATCACGCGCGCGGGCGCCGAGACCGCTTCGCCGAGCGCGCGCTCGAGGAGATGCGAGTCGAGGATCTCGTGCGCCGGGATCACGAAGTGGTCCCAGGAGAGCGCTCGGGCGACGCCCCGGCTGCACGCCGACTTGCCGCAGCCGGAGGCTCCGAAGACGAAGATGCCCCTGCGCCAGGGCAGCTTCAGCTCGTGGTAGCGGTCGCGGGAGCCCTGGAAGCTCTCCACGATCCGCCGGAGGCGCTCGCGCAGGATCGGGTTGAGCACCAGCCGGTCGAGCGTCTCGAACGGCCCCCACGGAAAGTGGAGGATCCGGTCACGCGTCCAGCGGTAAAGTCCCGGAGTCGCCCTGGCGGCCATCTCCCCGAAAAAGTACTACCTTGCGAGCTGATCCGCCAGCTGGTTGACCCAGGCTTCCCGGCGCGAGAGGTACTGCTCGCGCAGGCCTCCCTTGAGCTTGGAGACGAAGACGCCGGTCGGTGCGTACCACGGCTTCTCGATCTGGACCGCATGGGTCGTGGCGAAGCGGAAGCGGCCCTCTTCGCTCGCGCGGCTCACCTCCATGCGGGTGTCGAGCTTCTTGAGGTACTGGGCGTTGCCGCTGCCCTCGATCTTCGTCGAAAGCGAATCGAAGACGAGCCGCGAGCGGTCGTCGGAGGCCAGGTGGAGGTCGAGCCGGAGCACTAAATTCTCGCCCATCTCCGTCCGCCGCGAGGTGAGATCCATGCGGATCGACGGCAGGCCCTCGTAGGTCTCGTCGATCGGGCCCTGGTGGACTTCATTTTCACGCAGAGCGGCATCGCTCAGGCGGTCCTGAAGCCGGCCGACGTCGCCCCTGCTGCTGGCGAGCACGGCCTCGCAGACGCTCGTGATCGCGCCGACAAAGCGATTGCCGCGCATTCCCGGCTCTCCCACCCAGGTCTCCAGCCCGCACTGGATCGACGCGGTCGACTCCTGCCATTTCGGCTCGACCGGCCCCACGGTTCCCATCGCCAGCGCCAAGAGCGCCGCGAGCCCTGCGATCGACTGTTCCATCGGTTCCCCTCCCGTTTGGCTGCCCAGGTTAGCGGTGCCTCTCGTAATTGCAACTCAGGGCACGAGTTTCTCAAGCCTTGCCAATCGCGACGCGCGTCGGGCACGCTTGGAACTCATGCGCTGGGTCTGCCTGTGGCTTTGGGTCGTCGGGAGTGCTCACTTCGCAAGTGCTGAGAGCGTGCTCGTGCCGGAGTCGCCCGCATCGCCGGCATCGGAGGATTCGGTCGCGCGCCCGAAGGCCGAGGGCCTGGATTACTGGCTCGGAGGCGCCGGGCGGCTCCTGCCGCTGGGAGCAGGATTTCTCGCGCAGACCGGCTATGGCCTTCTCTTGTGGGGCGCCGGCGAAGGGCCGCTCGGATCGCGAAACGTCGAACGGGCGCCCTGGTACGGATACGTTCGCCCGAGGTTTCAGCTGACCGCGAGCGGCCTCGTGAACAAGGGAGAGGCCGCGCTGGAGGTCTTTCCTGTCTCCTTTTTGGGCGTGACGCTGGGACACACCGAAGGCTGGCGTGGGACGAACACCCGGACGCTCGACTGCCAGCTCGTGGAGTGCCGCGGCTGGCTGCGCGCGAACTCGATTCGAATCTGGGGGGCGCTCGGGGCCGGCCCGGTGTTTTTTCAGGGTGCGGCGCGCTACTCCGGGCTGATTCCCTCACGCACGGGGCGGCCCTTTTCGGAGGAGCTGAGCGCCCTGGCGGGTAATGACGCAGGTGATCGTCTAGTCAATCTGGAGGCGGCGGCGGGTTACCGGCTGGCGCCCGATCGCGCGCTCGGGTGGGTGGTCACGCGCGACCGCATGATGGGCTCGGGCTCCTCCAACGTGATGCAGGCCTTTTTCTACCGATTCAGTATTAAAAACAGCTGGACGGTCACCGCGGGCGCGGGTACCTATCGGTCCACGACGCAGCCCACCGGGCTCGCGGCGTTCGTGCTGGCGAAGTGGACGGGAATTCCGTCGCTCTCGCTGGAGTAGAGGATCGAAGGATGGTTCGAGCGGTCGGCAAACGGGGAGTCTTGGGAGCAGCCCTCGGGCTTGCTTGCGCTCTCGCGGCTCCGGCCGCGGCTGCCCGCTCGGTCGACCTTCGCGAGGGGATGACCCCCGTCAAGCACCAGGGAGAGCGCAATACCTGCAGCGCCTTCGCCGCGACCGCGCTCGCCGAGTTCGTGCTCGGGAGGGCGACCGGAAGCGAGTGGGACCTTTCGGAGTCCTTCGCCTACTGGGCCGGCAAGAAGGTCGCCCCGGACTCCGATGAGGTGCGCGATCTTTACGCCGGGATCGACGGGCTGGCGGGATTTCTCGCGGTCGAGGCGTTCGCTGAGGGCGCGATGCGGGAGCGGGACTGGCCTTACGAGCGGAGAAACTGGCTGCAGACCGGCGACGCGCGCTGCGCGCGGGCGCAGGACGGCGGGCTGGCCACGGAGTGCTTTACGGGAAGCCCGCCGGCTGACCGCCGCAGGCTGCCGTATCGGTTCGCGACGGAGTACGTGGAGCGCCGGGACATCGCGAACCACCTCCTCCGCGAGCGTACGCCCGTGGTCGTGAACATTTTCTGGTATCCCGGCCTCGTGGACTCCGACGGAACCGTGCGGCGCGTGCCGACGGACGCCGAGCGCTCCGCCTGCGTGAAGCGCGGCCAGGGCTGCGGCGGGCACGTCGTCCTGCTCGTGGGTTACGACGCCGCGGTGGAAACCTTCGTCTTCCGGAATTCCTGGGGCACGAGCTGGGGCCGCAGCGGCTACGGCACCCTTCCCGAGGCGTACCTCGAGAAGGACTGCGAGGTCTGCCCCCAGCTGGCCGGGCTCGACCGGCTGCCAGCCTGGCAGCGCGAGTTCGTGCTTCGCGTCTCACGAGGCGTGAGCCTGCGCCTGGCGCGGTAGCGCTCAGGCCGCGCGTCGCAGGACGGCCGGAGGCCTGAGAAAGGCCTCGAGCTCCTGCCGCGCTCCCATTGCGTCGGTGTAGCCCAGCTCGAGCAGCGGGAGGGTGAACGACCGGTCGAATCCAAGATAGCTGAGCAGGTCCGAGCCGCTCTCTCTTGAGGCGCCGATTCCCTGCAGAAGAAACCGCACGGGCCCGGCGAAATTATTGAATCGCTCGGACGCCAGGGTTCCCAGGTCCATCGAAGGCCTGATGGCGTGCACCGGCACGTGCCTGAGCGGGTACGACTTCGAACCTCGGACGGAAGCCGGGATGAGCTGCACCGTTCGGTTGATGCGCTCCATTCTCTCCAGATCCGTCTCGAGCGAATCGAGAAAGACCGCGTTCAGCAGCACGCCCGCGATATCCGCCATCGCCGGGTTCTCGGCCCGGTGCTGCTGATTGAGCTCCGCGGTCATGCGCTCGGATCTCTGGTAGCGGATACCGATCGCCAGGACTCGGTCCGCCCCCAGGTGAATGGCCGGGCTGAGCGGAGTGCTCAGCCGGATGCAGCCATCTCCGAAGAAGGCCCCATTCAAACTGACCGGCGGAAAGAAGATGGGAATGGCCGCAGAGGCCATCACGTGCTCCAGGCCTGGCTCCTGCCGGACCCCCAGCCGGGTGCTCCGCAGCCAGGGCTCGATCCCGGGATGCCCGTCGAAGAACGACAGCGCCGTTCCCGTGCCGTAGTTGGTTGCGGAGACGGCGAAGCCCCGCAGCAGTCCGGACGCCACGTGAGCGCGGAGCGCGCCGAAGTCGATATTCTCCGAGAGCAGCTCCCTGAGCGGCGACGTCTCGAGGAGGTAGTTGATTCTCCCGCCCAGCGCCAGACGCCCCGAGCTCAGCCCCGCGATCCAGCGAAGGCTGGTTTTCCCCAGCGAGCGTGAATCGGTCCGGAAGACGTTTTCCGGCTTCAGCTCGGCCCAGAGGCGCCAGAGCTCCCGCGTGCCCCTCTCGAAGTCGTCTGCCCTGGAAGCCAGGAAGGTCGCGTTGATCGCGCCCGCGGATACGCCGGCCAGGATGCGGAAGGGAATGGGCCCGGGGCCATGAAGCTCGGAAATCGCCTTGAGGACGCCCGCCTGATAGGCCGCGCGCGCGCCGCCGCCGGTGAGTACAAGGCCTAGGACCGGGTCGGAATTTGACACTCATTGACTCTTCGTCAGGGCCCGGGCTCGGCTTGAGGACGCGCGATGGGCCGGGTCAGGCCCAGTCGAGGATGACCTTCCCCGACTTTCCTGAGCGCATGACGTCGAAGCCCTCGGCGAAGCGGTCGATCGGGAGCCGGTGCGTGATCACGGGCGAGAGATCGAGCCCGGCCTGCAGCATCGCGGTCATCTTGTACCAGGTCTCGTACATCTCCCGGCCGTAGATGCCCTTGAGCTGAAGGCCCTTGAAGACGACCTGGCTCCAGTCGATCGCGACGGGCTCGGGGAAGATCCCGAGCAGCGCCACGCGGCCGCCGTGGTTCATGGTTTCCACCAGCGAGCGAAAGGCGTCCGAGCTGCCCGACATCTCGAGGCCGACGTCGAAGCCCTCGGTCATGCCGAGGTCTCGCATCACCTCAGGAAGTTTTTCGCGCGCGGCGTTCACGGCGCGGGTGGGGCCCATCTTCCGGGCCAGCTCCAGCCGGTGGTCGTTCACGTCGGTGATGACGACGTGACGGGCGCCCGCGCGGCGGCAGATCGCAACGGCCATGATGCCGATCGGGCCGGCTCCGGTAACGAGCACGTCCTCGCCGACGAGGTCAAACGAGAGCGCCGTGTGGGCCGCGTTGCCGAACGGGTCGAAGATCGCGGCGATCTCGTCGGGCACGGAGTCCGGGATCTTAAAGGCGTTGTCGGCCGGGATCGCGAGGTACTCGGCGAAACAGCCCTGGCGGTTGACGCCGACCCCGAGCGTGTTGCGGCAGAGGTGCCGCTTTCCCGCGCGGCAGTTGCGGCAGGTGCCGCAGGTGAGATGGCCTTCGCCCGAGACGCGGTCGCCTTCCTTCAGGCCCGTCACCGCCGAGCCCACCTTCGCCACCACTCCCATGAACTCGTGGCCCGTGACCATGGGCACCGGGATCGTCTTCTGCGACCACGTGTCCCAGTTGTAGATGTGCACGTCGGTCCCGCAGATGGCGGTCTTTCGGATACGGATGAGCACGTCGTTCGGGCCGATCTCAGGGACGGGTACGTCGCCCATCCAGATTCCGGGCTCGCGCTTGCTCTTGATGAGGGCTTTCATGAGAGGGGCCTCAGAGCCAGATCGCCACCCAGGCCGCGCACGAGACCGGGATCGTGATGTTGTCGTCGATTCGTTTGCTGAGAAGTTCAGCCACCGTTCCCACGACGGCGGCGGAGAGCGCCACGGCGAGGCGTGAGCCCACTGAAAGCCCCGGCGGACCGAAAGCGAGCAGGTAGGCTGCCGCCGCCGAGAAGCCGACGGCCAGAAACGCGAGGGTACCTTCGACGGTCTTCTCTCCGATCAGGCGCCGGCGGCCCCAGCGGACCCCGATCAGCATCGCCGACGGATCGGCGAGCGCGAGAATCGCGACGCCCGTGAGCACGGCCTCGCGCCGGAACAGCGCCGTCGCGATCAGCAGACCCAGGAGGTAAAACGTCGCCGAGTTGACCCGATGACGCTCAAAGGGCCGCGCGATCAGCCGGAACACCCGGTCGACCAGGAAGTCGTTCCACCGGCTGGAAAAACGCCGCGTCACCTCCAGGGCTCCGAAAAAGGCGAAAAGGACGCCCAGCACTCCGAGGGCCTGGGCGGTCGTGAGATAAAACTGGTAGCAAACGAAGCCCGTCACTCCCATGGAGGCGTGAAAGAGATTGCGCGGGATGTTCAACGTCTTGAGACGGGCCGGGAGCGCCTCGGACTGGGTCGACGGCACGGCGCGACGAATCTGCGCGGAGAGATCCTCGTAGGCGCGCGCCATCTTTCGGTACGGAGCGCGAAGGCTGGCGGCGCTCGCCGCGGCCTCAAGCTCCCGGCCGTAGGCGAGGAGCGCGGCGGCGATCCCGTCCAGCCGCTTTTCAAAGTCTGTTCCGCGTACCCGGTCTCTCACCCGAAGTGCCTGGCTGGCCAGCCGCCGGCAACCCTCGCGGGCCGCCCTTGCCCAGTCTCCGTCGGCCGGCCGAGGGTAACGGGCGCGCGCGACGAACTCGTAAACGTCCCGGGCATAGGCCGTCAGGCCCGGAAACGGTTCGAGAATCGATGGGTGCACTCCCGTCATGAATGGGCTCTCATCAAGTAAACAGCGGCCGTTGTCGGCCGAAGCTCCTTACAGAACCGTACGTG
>CAYJTX010000112.1:0-9080 GCA_964372615.1 uncultured Bacteriovoracaceae bacterium
GGACACGAGGGGGGGGCGAATTCGGCGGGGGTCGACTGGCAGTAAGCGAATCGGGTGAAATACCTGGGCAACCCGCTCGAGCCGTGCGCGCCCGCGCCTGCTCCCAGCGCCTCGATCGCCAGGCAGATCCATACAAGTTGAAAATACCCCGCTGAGTCATGATTCCATCATCCCGGTGGCCGATGCTCGCGAGTTGCGGTAGGTTCCCGAACAACTTTATGGAAAAGCGCTTCTACATCAAGACGTTCGGCTGCCAAATGAATGTGGCGGATTCGGACCGGATGGCTGCGCTTCTCGGCGAGACCGGCCTCCTGCAGACGGAGCAGCCCGAGGACGCGGATGTCATCCTCTTGAATGGCTGTACTGTGCGCGAGAAGGCCGTCCACAAGGCGCTCTCCTCGCTCGGCAGGTTTCGCATGCTTCGCAGGCGGCCTGGAATGCGTGCCCCGCGGATCGGCGTGGGTGGCGGCGTGGGACAGCTCGCGACGGAAAGGCTCGTCGCGCGGGCCCCGGAGCTCGACTCCGCCTCCGGGACCGACGCGATCGACCAGCTCCCGGAGATTCTGCACCGGGTGCAGGGCGGCGAGCGGCAGTTGGTTTACGCGGACTTCGATCGGAAGAGCGACTACTCGACCGAGACCAAGGTACTCGGCGCGAAGGCGCAGGCTTTCGTCAACATCATGAAGGGCTGCGACAAGTACTGTACCTACTGCATCGTGCCCTTCACGCGCGGGCGCGAGAAATCGCGGCGGATTTCCGAGGTTCTCGAGGACGTCGCGAAGCTGGTGGCTCGAGGCGTGCGCGAGGTGACGCTGCTCGGCCAGAACGTGAACTCCTTCGGCAAGGGCAGCCCGAATGAGGAGGGACGCGAGCCGCGCGAGCTTTCCAACCCGATCGGCAAGGTCGGTCCGCGAGCTGGCGAGGAGAACTTTCCGCAGCTTCTCCGGGCGCTTGACGCCGACCCCCGCTGCGCCGCCCTTCGCAGGATCCGTTTCACCTCCAGTCACCCCCTGGACTTCAGCAACGAGCTGATCGCCTGCTACGCCGACCCCCGGCACGGAGGTGTCCGGCGGCTTGCGCCCCATCTCCATCTTCCAGTCCAGAGCGGCTCAAACGAGGTGCTCCAGCGGATGGGCCGACACCACCGGATCGAGACGTATCATGAGCAGATGGACCGACTCCGCGCGGTGAACCCGGAGGTGGGCCTCTCGACGGACCTCATCGTGGGGTTCCCGGGCGAAAGCGAGACGGACTTCGAGGCGACCCTCCGGCTGCTGGATCGCATTCGGTACGACAGCATTTACGCATTCGCCTACTCCCCGAGGCCGGGAACGAGGGCCGCGAAGCTCGCCGACGACGTCCCGGATGGCGTGAAGAGCAGCAGGCTGAATCGGGCACTGGCCCATCAGCGGGGCATCTCGGAGGCTCGCTACGCCTCGCGCGTCGGCCGAGTCATGGAGGTCCTGGTCGAGGGCGAAGCCAAGAGTCAGAGATCGGAAACCGCGACTCGCGTGTGGACGGGAAGGACGGACTGCAACCGGGTGATCCACTTCTCCGACGGCTCGCCCAGGAACTTCATCGGCCGCTTCGTCGAGGTGCGAGTCACGGCGGCGATGAGACTGTCGCTGCGCGGGGAGCTGCTCGTGGACCCCGGGAGGTCCGCGTGATCCTTCCGTTCCGTGGGAAGTGGCCCTCGATTCACGAGACCGCCTTCGTCGCGCCGTCGGCCGACGTGATCGGCGACGTCACCGTCGGAAGTCATTCGAGCATCTGGTTCCAGTGCACCGTGCGGGGGGACGTGCATTTCATTCGCATCGGGGACCGGACGAACATCCAGGATAACAGCGTTCTGCACGTGACGCGCGCGGAGCACGCGCTCACCATCGGCAGCGAGGTGACCGTCGGGCACCGCGTGATCCTTCATGGGTGCGCGATCGGCGACCGCGTGCTCGTGGGAATGGGGGCGATCGTGATGGACGCCGCCCAGGTCGGCGATGAGTGCGTGATCGGGGCGGGGGCACTGGTCACCCAGGGAACGAAAATTCCGCCGAGGAGCCTGGTGATGGGTTTTCCGGC
This sequence comes from uncultured Bacteriovoracaceae bacterium, assembly GCA_964372615.1. Taxonomy (GTDB): domain Bacteria; phylum Bdellovibrionota; class UBA1018; order UBA1018; family UBA1018; genus CAYJTX01. Next base: position 2,077 of record CAYJTX010000112.1, read on the forward strand.
GAAGGTCGTGCGGACGCTCAGCGACGACGAGCTCGCCCGGCTCAGACAGAGCGCCGAGGGTTACGTGGAAAATTCCCGCGAGTACCTGGCCGCGGTGCCGGGAGCGAGGCGGCTCGGTGCCTACTCGTCCGATCTGGATTTCGATGACGAGGCTTACGAGGAAGGGGGACGGTGATGAAGATCTTGGGTGAGGCGCTGACATTTGACGACGTGCTGCTCCTGCCGGCGTACGCCGAGGTGCTCCCCTCGCAGGTGAGCGTGGACACTCAGCTCACGAAGCGCGTGCGGCTCCATGTCCCGCTCCTGTCGGCCGCGATGGATACGGTGACGGAAAGCAAGACCGCGATCACGCTCGCCCAGGAGGGCGGGCTCGGGGTCATTCACAAGAATCTCTCGGTGCGCGACCAGGCCTTCGAAGTCGAGAAGGTCAAGAAGAGCGAGTGGGGGATGATTCTGGATCCGATCACGATCGAGCCCGCGGCGAAGGTCGGACAGGCCATGGAGCTCATGCGCACGTATAAGATCTCGGGTGTTCCGGTGACGACGAAATCGGGCGCCGGTCTCAAGCTCGTGGGGATTCTCACTAACCGGGATCTGCGCTTCGAGACGGACCTGAGCCAGGCCGTCGAGGCGCGCATGACGAAAATGCCCCTCGTGACGGTGCCCGAGGGGACGACGCTGGAGCAGGCGAAGAAGATATTGAAGGAGAATCGGGTCGAGAAACTTCCGGTTGTCGATCCGGCGGGGTATCTCCGGGGTCTCATCACGATCAAGGACATCAAGAAGCAGCAGGCTTATCCGAACGCGGTCAAGGACAAGTTCGGGCGCCTGCTCGTGGGCGCCGCGGTCGGCGTGCTGCCCGAGGGGGAAACCCGGGCGGCGGCGCTCGTGGAGGCGGGCGTGGACGTGCTCTTCGTAGACAGCGCCCACGGCCATTCCCGAGGCGTGCTCGACACGGTGAAAGCCCTCAGAAAGCGGTTCGGCGACCGGGTGGACGTCGTCGGTGGAAACGTCGCGACCTATGACGGAGCCAAGGCCCTGATCGAGGCGGGAGCGGACGCGATCAAGGTGGGGATCGGACCGGGCTCCATCTGTACGACGCGTGTCGTGGCGGGCATCGGCGTTCCGCAGCTCTTCGCCGTGGCTGACGCCGCTCGCGCCGGACGAGAGCACGAGATTCCGATCATCTCCGACGGCGGGGTCAAGTACAGCGGCGATCTTCCGAAGGCGCTCGCAGCGGGAGCGCAGGCCATCATGGTCGGTTCGCTCTTCGCCGGAACCGACGAGGCGCCGGGGGAAGTCATCCTCTACCAGGGCCGCTCTTATAAGGTCTATCGCGGGATGGGCAGCCTGGGCGCGATGGCGCAGGCGCAGGGGTCGAAGGACCGCTATTTCCAGAGCGACGTCGACGAGGTGAGCAAGCTGGTTCCGGAGGGGATCGAGGGCCGGGTGCCGTACCGCGGCAGTCTCTCCTTCAATGTGCACCAGCTCGTCGGGGGCCTTCGGGCGGGCATGGGCTACTGCGGCGCCGCCACGATCGCGGCGCTCCATGAGTCGGCGCGGTTCATTCGGATCACGAACAGCGGGCTCGCGGAGAGCCACCCGCACGACGTGGTCGTCACGAAGGAGGCGCCGAACTACCGGCTGAATTCGTGAAGCACTCGACGGTCGTCATTGTCGATTTCGGTTCGCAGTACACGCAGCTCATCGCCCGGCGCGTGCGAGAGCTTGGAATTCATTCGGTGGTGGTCGCGGCCGACTCTTCGTGGGAGCGGATCGCCGCGCTGGGTCCGTCCGCGCTCATCCTTTCGGGCGGGCCTTCGTCGGTTTACGACCTGGGCGCGCCGACCCTTCCGCGCGAGTTCGCGAAGGAGCAGGCGCGCCTGCGCCTCCCGGTGCTGGGGATCTGTTACGGCATGCAGCTCCTGGCCCATTCCCTGGGCGGAAAGGTCGAGCGGGCGGCCGTGCGCGAATACGGTCGCATGGGGGTGAAGCCCGCGGCCGCCTCCGGGCTCTTCGCTGGTCGTGCGGGCGCGTCCTTCCGGGCGTGGATGTCGCATGGGGATGAGACGCGGGAGCTGCCACCGGGCTTCGTGCGCGCCGCGGAGAGCGAAGCAGGCGGCCTGGCCGCGATGGAGAACGCGGAGTCCCTCATCTACGGGCTCCAGTTCCACCCGGAGGTCACGCACACGGATGGAGGCCTGGACCTTCTCAGGCATTTCCTCGTCGGCCTCGGTGGAGTTCGGCCGGACTGGACGATGGCCTCCGTGCTCGAGGAGCAGGTGGCGGCCGTCAGCGCTCGGGTCGGCGCGAACGCTCACGTGATCTGCGCGCTTTCGGGCGGGGTCGATTCTGCCGTGGCGGCTACGCTCGTGCATCGGGCCATCGGCGACCGCCTCCACTGCGTGTTCGTCGACAATGGCCTTCTGCGGTTTCAGGAGCGGGAGAGGGTTCTGAAGCTCTTCAAGGACCGACTCCAGCTGCCCGTGATCTGCGTCGACGCGGTCGATCGGTTTCTCGGCAAGCTCGCGGGCGTCGAAGACCCGGAGCGCAAGAGGAAGCTCATCGGCGCGGAGTTCATTTCCGTTTTCGACGACGAGGCGGCGAGGATTTCGAAGGAAGTCGGGCACCTCCCGGAGTATCTGGTGCAGGGGACGCTCTACCCCGACGTCATCGAGTCGAGCCCGCCTCCGGGCGAGGGTCGCAAGCACTCGGCCACGATCAAGTCGCACCACAACGTGGGAGGGCTGCCGAAGGATCTCCGCTTCCAGCTTCTTGAGCCGCTGCGCGACCTTTTCAAGGACGAGGTACGTGAGCTCGGCCGTGCCTTGAGCGTTCCCGAGGAATTCCTGCGTCGCCACCCGTTCCCCGGGCCCGGGCTCGCCGTACGGGTTATCGGAGAGATCACTCGGGAGCGCCTGGAGATTCTGAGGCTGGTGGACGAGATTTTCATCCAGGGCATCCGCGATGCGGGCCTCTACGATCGGATCTGGCAGGCCTTTGCGGTCTTTCTGCCGATCAGGAGCGTCGGGGTCCAGGGCGACGGGCGTACGCACGATCACGTCGTCGCGCTCCGGGCAGTGAGCTCGGCCGACGGCATGACGGCCGATTGGTTTCCGTTTGAGCCGGCGTTCCTTGCTCGCGTCTCCGCGCGGATCTGCAACGAGGTCCGCGGCGTGAACCGGGTAGTCTACGACGTTTCCTCGAAACCGCCCGCCACTATTGAATGGGAGTGACGCCGCGTCCTGCGGCCTTGACTGTTCGTCAAGGCCGCGCACCTTCTGAACGTCCAGTCCAATCTCCGGCTTGACGCTTCGTCAAGATTGGTTGGGCCCTCTGGCATGGGATTTGGATTGCGTCCGCTCATGGCTATCGCGTGGCATTGCGTGCTTCGGTCACTGAGTGGAAGTCGTCCTTTGGCCGAGAGGGGCAACTGCGTTGCGCTCTGGCGCCGGCTTCGGGTTGCATTTCCTGACGCACTGGGCGCCGTCTTGATGCCGAACCATCTTCACCTGATTCTGCCGGGGAGCGGAAATTCCGCGCCCTGGCGGCTCCGATGGGCCGCCGAAGGCGCGCTGCCCGGAGCCTGGCAGGCGTGTCCGCCCGCAGTCCCGATTCCGGACGAGAAGCACCTCCTTCGGCAGCTCCGCTATGTGGCGTTGAATCCATGTCGGGCGGGACTATGCTCGGACCCGCTGGCATGGGAGTGGTCGACGCATTTGGACTCCCTGGGCTTCGTTTTCGAACCTTGGGTGCCGTGGTCCCGTATCAAGGGACTGGCCGGGAGTCAGGGCGGATGGCACAGATATGTGTCTTCGGATCCCTCGGCCTGTCCGGCAGGCAGCCCTGCTCCGGGGAGCGTCGGTTTTGGCGTGCTGCCTTCGGAGGTGCCAGGATCGTGGGTGTTCGGGGCGACTCTTCTCCTGGGTCGTGGTGGCGGCGATGAGGTCCAGACCAGCAGGAGGAATCGGCGACGGGCTCTGTTTTTGGAGCTGGCCATACGGGAGCGTCGCCTGTCGAGAGAGGAAATCCAGCTTTGGGTGGGGCCACTTACCCGGCAGGCGATTCATCAGCGCGCGCAGCAGCTTCCCACGCCGGGGCTGTCTGCCACTTACAAGTGGGTCCTTGCCGATCGCCGCGTTACGGAGCTGGCTCTCCGTACCTTGACGAACCGTCAAGCTAGACCTCCGGCTGACGGTTGAGTCCACATGCGCTCTTGACGGTTCGTCAAGATTCACGCCGCGCGATTGGCCAACTCACTGAGGATGGGAGTCTCTCGGAGCGGTGTCCAGGGCCCGGTCTTGGACTCGGAGACCGTGCAGTTCAAGGGAATGCTGCCGGACTGTAGGCTGTTCCAGAGCTCCGCCGTGGAAAAAGGCCCGAGGATCGGGCCGTCCAGGTTGATGAACCAGTTCATATCTGGAAGCTCGGGCTCGGTAGCTTCTCCACCGCTCGACGCGGCAGCGGGCGGCGGCGCCTTGAATGGAGGAGGAACGGAGATCGCGGTCGGCTTCGAGGGCGGCGCCTGGGTGGCCCCACCCAGCAGCGACGTGAGCCAGGAGGCCCGAGGGGCTTTTTGAGCGGGCGTATCGAGCGCAGGCTCGTCCCGGGGAGCGGGTTCAGCTTCGATGCTCGCACCGGGCACCTCAATCGGCAGGCCTTCGATCGCGATTGCCGGAGCGGCGGAGTCCTGGCTCTCAGGCGCGGGCATCAGCAGGGAGGGCTCGCTCGCGTCGGGTGGATCGTCCGGATGCAGCGGGGCCTCGGCGAGACTGGGTTCGGCGAGCGGTAGCGGCTCGGGCGCCGGAGCCGCACGCTGTTCCGGCTCGGGTCTTTTCAGGAAGCTGGTCTTGTCGAAAATCAGCGAGCTCGTGTCGTCGTGCACGGACTTGTCGCTCTTCTCGGGCGCGTACTCGCTGTAAGGGGTCTGCACGAGAATCGGCTGACCGCTCTCGTCGATATAGCCGCGAACTCGAAAGATCTCGATGGCCTGTGCCTTGCCTTTGACCTTCGCGGTCTTGCAGGCCTCGAACACGAAGCGCTCGCCCAGGCGCTCCTGGATGGACTTCGAGACAAGAAGGTCGGTACCGTACTCCTTCGTGAGCGATTCGACGCGTGAGGCGAGGTTCACCGAATCGCCGATAACGGTGTACTCCATCTTCTCATCGGAGCCGATGTTGCCGGCGATCACGGGACCGAGGTTGAGCCCCATCCCGATCTTGAGGGGCGGTTCGCCGCGCGACTCGCGGAGCGCGTTGAGCTGGGCGAGCTCGGCGCGCATGGCCAGGCAGGCCCGGACCGAGTTCTCCACGTCTCCCTCGCGCGCGAGCGGCACGCCCCAAAGGGCCATGATGGCGTCGCCCACGTACTTGTCGACCACTCCTCCGTGCTCGCGGATGATCGCCACCATGCGGGTCATGTACTCGTTGAGCAGCTCGACGACCCGCTCCGGCTCCAGGGACTCGCTCAGCGAGGTGAAGCCGCGGACGTCGCTGAAGAAGACCACCGCTTCGCGGCGCTCTCCCCCGAGCTTCACCTCGCCCGAGAGCAGCTTTTCCGCGATCTCCTTGTTGTGGAACTTGTTGAAGGTCTCCTTGACCCGGTCGCGCTCCTCGAGGCCGCGGGCCATGTCGTTGAACGCGAGCGAGAGCGTGGCGACCTCGTCGCGGGTACTGGGTTTGAGCTGGATCTTGAAGTCACCGGCGGCGATTCGGCGCGCCGCGATGACCAGGCTCTGGATCGGGCGGGTGATGCTTCGAGATACCATGTAACCGAGGAAAAACGACGCGCTCAGGACGATCAGGCTGATCAGGATGGAACGGAACTCGATCTTCTTCGAGGTCTCGAAGGCCTTCGCTTCCGCTACTTCGGCCACGACACCGAGACCGGCGAAACCCAGGAGGCGGTAAGCCGCGAGCCGGGGCTCGGAGGAGCGCGCGTCGACGTAGCGAGTCTGCTCGTTGTTGAACTTCCCCTCGAGCATCCGGCGCACGATCCCGAGGTCAGCGACGCTCTCGGCCGCGGCGGCGCGCGCCGCATCAGAGTGCACGAGCAGGCGTCCGTTCGCGTCCACGAGATAGGTCGTGAGGATAGCGCTTTCCCCGAAAACTCGAAGAAAGCGGGCCTGGCGCACGAAGGCCGTAAGCAGGTGGCTGAACGTCCCGGAGGCCTCCCCCTTTTCCACGAACGGAATTGAGAGGGCGAGCACCAGCGAGCCGTCTCCCAGGCGGACGACGCCGATGCGTGTTTCGCCCTGAGCGACCGGCGCCAGGGAAAGCTCGGAGGACGCTTGAAAGTTCGCGAGGAGCGCCTCCGCCTGCGGGTCGCCGGCCTCGGCGACCTGGGGCGCCACCGCGCGGAAGAACGGCTGAAACGCTCCGGCCACGTCTTCCGCCTGCCCGATCACGGCCAGCAGGTCCTTGTCCTTCATGAAGAACTCCTGCACGACGACCGAGTCACCTGGATTCACGCGCATGTAAACGCCGAGGATGCGCATCTTCTCTGTGACGCCGTCGAGGTACTCCCTCGTCTGCGAAGCGAGTGAAGAGGCGGTGTCGGCGTTCATCTGCTGGATGAGCGCGGTGTTGTCCTCGACGAACATGCGGTTCGACAGGACGACGAGCGACGTCACCGACGCGATCAGCAGGACGGCGATGACGCCGACCATCTTGGCTCCAATGGTGATTCGCAAACGCGACTTCACGCTTTTCTCTTCGTCACTTCAAAGGGATGAATCAAATTGACGCTCGGCACGCGGCCAGGTTTTGACGATGCCGTCAACGCGCACCGCTGGCGCAGCGCGCTAGACTTGTTTCCTCGGGGTCGAGCGCCGATCAGTGAGACGTGATGGGCTCTCCTGCCACTGCCACTTTCAGCGACGAGGTGCCCGCCCGCCTGGGCCGGGTGGCGGTGGTCGCCGCAATTTGCATGACCACTGCATCCGTCGCGTCAGTGGCGCTCTATCGGGACATGATGGCCTCGGGCGGCAGGGGCAAGGGCGATGC
>CAYJTX010000113.1:0-9026 GCA_964372615.1 uncultured Bacteriovoracaceae bacterium
GAACGCGATCAAGTACACGAAGATGGGTTTCGTGGAAATCGTCGTCGATCGTCACGACTACGGGGTGGCCGTGCGAGTGAGGGACTCCGGGATCGGCCTGACCTCTGAAGAGAAAGACAAGCTCTTCCAGAAATTTTATCGCGCGCGGTCGGGACTCTCCTCCTCCGAAGGGGGAACGGGGCTCGGTCTGGTCATCGTTCGCGGCCTCGTCGAGGCGCACGGAGGAACGATCTCGGTCGACAGTGAGCCGGGCCGAGGAACCACTTTCACGGTTGCCCTTCCTCTGTCGGCGGAGATCGTTCCGATCGAGCGGGTAGCGGCCCAACAAACCGCGAAGGCCCTCGCGAAGGCGATCTGGATTATCGATCCCGACGAGGTCGACGCTCGGGCGATCGCGGCGGTGATTGACGAGGAGGCCCTTCATCACCACGGTTATCGGCTCGTGCCGAGCCGCTACGACTCGATCGCGCAGCTTCCTCAGAACGCGTCCGGCCCGGAAGTGCCCGCGCTGATCGTGTTCTCGCCGCTGAGCTCGGAAGGGCAGGAGCTCGAGGCGCTCCGGAGGCGGGTGGGGCAAGGCGTCCCGGTGATCGTGGTGAGCTCGTCAGTCGATGCTTCGTCCGTGTTTTCAAAGGGGGCCGCCGCATTCCTCGGCAAGCCGGTCGAAAGGGACCAGTTCCGCGCGGCGCTGGCGGACCAGCTCCGCCGCAAGTGCTGGAGGATTCTGGTCGCCGACAGCAACACGGATCTGCGCTTGCTGATCAAGCGAGGCCTTGAACAGCGGGGGGTCGAGGTCGTCGACGTCGATCACGGGAGTACGGTGCTCGGTCGACTCGATCAGGAAAAATATGACCTGGTTCTTCTGGACTTCCACCTTCCCGACATCTCGGGAATCGATCTCGTGAAAATAGTGAGGAGAGTCCCCAGACTTTGTGATCTTCCGCTTTTCCTGATGTCCGTGGATGACCTGGATCCGGCGGTAACGGCCCAGGTTGGAGCTTTGGGCGCGACCCAGTTCGTGGCAAAATACCGGGGACTGGGATCCATCGTGGACTCGGTATGTCAGTTCCTGGAAGAGGGGAAAGAGGGCCGGGTGGACCGATGACCTCGAGGATCCTCCTCGTCGAAGATGAGGAGCACATCGCCAAGCTGGTATTGTTCAAGCTCACGAAAGAGGGATTCAAGGTCACGCACGCCCGGGACGGCCAGGAGGCCCTGGATCGCCTGGTCGACGGGGGCTGGGATCTTGTGATTCTGGATGTCATGATGCCTCGCATGAACGGTTGGGAGGTTCTGCAGGCGCTCAGGTCTGATCCGAAAACCGCGTCGATCCCGGTGCTGATGCTTACGGCCAAGGGATCGCAGCAGGACATCTCGAAAGCCGCGGAACTGGACGCGGAAAAGTACCTCAAGAAGCCATTTGACCCGAACGAGCTGGCCGCGCTCGTGCGTGGCATGGTGGCCGTGAAGTGACTCTTGACTGGGAAAACGATCCGGAGCTCAGGGCCATCCGAAAGGACTTCTGCGACTCCCTGGCCGACCGCAGGAGGCTGCTCGCCCAGGTGATCTCGGCTCTCAGGGACGGACGCTGCGAGCCGCAGACGTTGGAGCGGCTCCAGAGTATCGCCCATAAGCTCGCGGGAACGGCCGAATCATACGGCTTTCCGACCCTGACCCGAATCTGCGAGGCGCTCGACGATTTCCTGGATGCCGCAGGTCCTTCGGCCGAAGCGGGTCGAATCCTCGAATTTGCAATGCTTGCCGACGATGCGATCGCCGCTTCCCAGGGGGGCGATGACCCGTCCGCCTTCGAGACGGATGCGAGGATGCGGAAGCTCATTTCCGCCGTCGGATCGCCTCTTTCTGGAGCCAAGCGCGAATCTTCATGAGATCGCTCTCGCGCACTCCCACGAACGAGAAGCTCGCCTCGTAGTCGAAGCCCTTGAGGTCGGCCAGGGCGGGCCCTTGTTCACAGCGCACGAGGCTGAGGTAGGGTACCTGAATTCCGATCTCGTCGAAGAGTTTGCTGTGAAACGTCGTAGAACCGATTTCCGTGATGGAGATCGGGAGCCGCAGGGTCATCTCGGTCTCGCTGATGGTGATGACCCGGCACTCGAGCCGCATTTCAGCGTTCGCCTGGTCTCCCGACACCGAGAACTCGAAGATGTGTTTCTTTCCCGTTCCTTTTTTCAGGCAGAGCTCGACCTTGTCGAGGAGCAGATGCTCGTCGATCGGCTTGAGCACGTAATCCGTCACCCCGACCTCCACGGCTTTTTTGACGTCCTGCCTATGCCTCTTGCGCGTGAGCATGAGCACGGGGACCGTCGCATGCACGGGGTGGCGCCGAATCGCCTTCACGAGCTCGTAGCCCGTCATGACAGGCATGATTGCGTCGGTGATCACGCAGTCAAACGGATTGTCGTCCATGAGCCGGAGGCCCTCGAGCGCGCTCCCGCAGATGGTGACCTGATACTGCGCTCGCCCGAGCATCGCCTTGACCAGCTTGAGAACTGCGGGCTCGTCGTCGACTACGAGAAGTCGGCCATTTGGAAAAAGGTCGGCGCCCTCTCCCAGGGGGCGGGCCTCGAGCGAAGGGGTCATGGTCAGGAAATGTTAAGCCCGGCGACTCGCCGTTTCAAGACGGGTGCTTCTTGCCGGCCTGGGTCGCCTACTGGACAGTGAATTCGGTGAAGAAGACGTTAGTCACGAGGGGCTTGCTTCCGGGGCGGGTCGCGACTAGCAGCCGGTTGGTCGTGTCCTGAATCTGGGTTCGCAAGACGTACCGTCCCTGGACCGTCACCAGCTCGTTGAAGGTCCTCTTGCCCACCATTGCGAGGAGATTGTCGACAATGATCGGCCGGAGCTTCTCGAGCTCCTCCTGCCGGCTCGTGTCGCGGATTTCGAGCGTGAAAGCGACAGTCGCGTAATGCAGCTTCCCCTGGATCTGCTGCGCGGTTCCTTCGGCGGGTCGGGGAGTCGCCGGCACCGGCGTAATATTGACGGTGATCGGTTCGAAGTTCATGTAACCGGGCGCAGGAGGAGGGCGCGGGCTGGCCCTCAACGCTGCGACTTTCTCGCGCTCACCCTGCTCGGTGATAGCCGGTCGCTTGTAGATGAGAAAGACGTAGGCGGCCAGGCCGGTTACGCCGGCTGCCACGACCGTCTGAAGCAACGCGAGAACGAGAGGGAGGCTGATAGTGAGCTTCCTGCCCTTGGGGCCAGCTGGCTCCGCCGCGGTCTTCTCAGCGCCTTTTTTATCGGCCACTCAACTATCAGGCTAGCACCGGAAGGCGAGGCCCGAAAGCGTTACCCAGCGGAGCTACTGAGCCGCCGGTGAGTACCAGCACTGAAGCGGAAAGGACAGTCGGAGGGCGGTCAGGCGGGCGCCGTCTTCCGCTTCGACGGCGAATTCACCACTCGCGCCGTCTTTGATACCTAGAATTTCAAAGGGAGAGGATGAGCTCGAGGTCTCGCCGGATTCGGCCTCGACCTCGACTGTCTTTTCAACCGATCCCCTGCAGTTGAGCTCAGAGCCAGGGCGGCCGCGTCCGTCATGCTCGACAGTGATCGTACCGCTCTGTCCGTTACCGGATACGTCTGAGTGAATCTCGATCGATCCGGCCGCGGCGCCGTCCGCGGCTCCCGCCTGTTCAAATGAGCAAGAGAGGGGGAACGAGAGCCGAACCCACTCGATTCTCGCGGGCTGCTCGGTGCGAAGGATTCTCCGGCTGATCCGCCGGGCTTTTCGGGGTTGGATCGTTCCCGTGTTGATCGAATCGGAGCGCGTTTCGCAGGGAGATGCGTCAGCGGGGCAGTGGAGAGCTTCCGTAGGGAGCGTGCATCGGAGCCTGGCCGAGCCGTCCGCGTTGCCCGCGTGAATCTTGTGAAAAAGCTGATTCTCTTTCTGCTCAGCCTGAACTTGGAGGCTGAAGCCGCCAGCCGCCGGGTCGAACGAAGACGGTGGGGCGGAGTTTCTCCCCGGCCCGGCCTGCGGGTTCAAAGCGCCTTCCTGATTCAGTGGGGAGGGGGCCGACGCGGTCGGCCTGACGGTCTGTCTTTCGACGGGCGGCGGGCTCTTTCGGCTGGTACAGGCGGCCAGAATTCCAACGGCGGCAACGGCGGCACCGAGATGGGACCAACGCAGGGTACTCATTTTCTTCCAACCTCCACTCTCGCTCAGTCGTCGCAAAGCCTGGGCTTTACAGCGAAAGGGCAGCTCAACAGGTGCATTCATGAGGAGGGCCCGCTGCCATGGGGTCCCTCCGCTGACAGGTGAATTTCCTATATCTGACTTATTTAGTCAACAAAAAACGACTCAGGCAAAGTCCAATTGTTTCAATGCTGAGGTGGATGCCGTTGAACCGTCGCGGCTAGCGCTTGTTCCAGAGGCCGATCGTATTGCCTTCGGAATCCCTGACGTGAGCGAAAAACCCATGCCCGTCGCCGATCTCGGTCTTGGAAACGACAGGCACTTGGGCCCGCTAGAGTTTCATCGTCTCGTAAGGCAGCCCGAGGTCCTCAGCCACCTGCTTATAGACCACCTTGCCGCCGAGGATGTTCACGCCTTTTCGGAGGGCCTCTTCGCGCGAAACAGCCTCTCGCCAGCCCAGGTTCGCGAGCATGAGGGCATACTTCAGTGTTACGTTCGTCAGGGCGTAGGTCGATGTTCGGGGTACGGCACCGGGCATGTTCGGAACCGCGTAGTGGATGACTCCGTCGACGGTGTAAGTCGGGTGCTCGTGGCTGGTGGGTCGGCAGGTCTCGACCGAGCCGCCCTGGTCCACGGCCACGTCGACCACGACGCTGCCGGGCTGCATGTGCCCGATCATCTCTCGGCTTACGAGCTTGGGCGCCTTCGCGCCTGGGACGAGAACCGCGCCGATGACGAGATCGGCGCGCGAGACCACGCGATCGATCTGCTCGCTGTTGGAGTAGAGCGTCGTGATCTCGTTTCCGAACATGTCGGAGAGATAGTCGAGGCGAGGCACGTTGACATCGAGGATCGAGACTTTCGCGCCCAGGCCAATGGCCATCTTGGCGGCGTTCACGCCAACCATTCCGCCGCCCAGGATGACGACATTGGCGCGTTCCACGCCGGTGACGCCGCCGAGGAGCATTCCCTTGCCGCCGTGGTCGTGTTGCAAGTAGGTCGCCCCGATCTGCGTCGCCATCCGGCCCGCGACCGCGCTCATCGGCGCGAGTAGCGGAAGTGAGCCGTCGGCAGGCTGAATCGTCTCGTAGGCGATCCCGACGATCTTGCGCTCCATGAGGGCCTTGGTCAGTCGCTCGTCCGCCGCCAGGTGGAGGTAGGTGTAAAGAATCTGCCCTTCGCGAAGAAGCGGATATTCCTCGGGGAGGGGTTCCTTCACCTTCACGATCATGTCCGCCCGTTCGAAGAGCTCCTTGGCCGCCTCGACGATGACGCCCCCCGCGCGGCGATAGTCTTCGTCGGAGATGCCCGCGCCGACGCCTGCGTTGTGCTGCACGAGCACCTTGTGGCCAGCCTGCGTCAGGGCGCGAACTCCCGCGACGACCATTCCCACGCGGTTTTCCTTGTTCTTGATCTCTTTCGGAACGCCGACGATCATGATGCCTCCCGGCTCGACACTCGAATTTTCAGGCCATCGTAGGCGAGCGATACCCCCTTGGGGAGCCTTTTCACCCACGTCGCATAGTCGAATTCGTGTCCGAGGTGAGTCAGATACGTCTTCCCGGCTCGAACCCGCTTTGCGATTTCCAGTGCCTGATCGAGATTCAAGTGCGTTCCGTGCGGTTGAAGCCTCAAGCAGTCGAGCACGAGAACGGAAAGCCCTTGCAGCCGATCAAGCGATTGCGCCGGTATATAGCTGCAATCCGTCACATAGGCAACTGATCCAATACGGTATCCCAGGCATTCCTTGGAACCGTGGCTCACGGAAATGGGAATCACCGGCGTTCCCAAGAGCTTATCCATCGTCGGAATGCTCTTCTGTTTCCCCCGGATCAACCGAAAATCAAGCTTGGGAATGCCTCCCCCCTCCACGGGTCTCGGTTCGAAAATATACGAGAACTTTGCGAAAAGGTCCTTTCGGGTCCAGTCGTTGCCGTAAACCGGAATGCTCGAGCGCTGAAGGAAGTTATAACTTCGGAGCTCATCAATACCGTGGACGTGGTCGGCGTGCGGGTGCGTGAAGAGAACGGCGTCGACACGATCGACGCGAAACCGCAGGGCTTGCTGCCTGAGATCGGTCGCCGCGTCGATCAGTACGCCGTGGTCGCGGGACCTCAGCCAGGCAGACGCGCGCAGCCGCTGATTCCTGGGATTCCGGGAGCGGCACACGCTGCAGCGGCACGAGATGAGCGGAACCCCGGTCGAAGTGCCGCTGCCCAGGATGGTCAGAACCATGTTGACCTCACTGATGGCCTCCGGTAGTCGAAATTTCAAGTAATTATGCGTGCTTTGGTCACAGGCGCGAGCGGATTCATCGGAAGCACCCTGATCGAGGAGCTCAATACACTGGGCTTCGAGGTGAGAGCGCTCATGCGTCGGACGTCCAGCTCCTCGAACCTGGAGGGACTCAAGTTCGAGCGCGCTGAAGGCGACCTCACCGACGCCGCGTCTCTTCGCGCTGCAGTGCGCGACGTAAACTATGTCTTCCATCTCGCCGGGGCCGTCACGGCTCGAAACCGAGCTGAGTTCGACCGGTTCAATGCGGTCGGAACGAAGAGCCTCGCCGAGGCCGTCGCGGAAGTCCGACCGGGCCTGAGTCGCTTCGTCTATGTCTCGAGCCTGGCGGCGGGGGGCCCCTCCGGTTCCCTGAAGCCGCGGGACGAGGAGGAGCCGGATCACCCGGTGTCGGCCTACGGCGAGAGCAAGCTCGCCGGGGAGCGATCATTACTGAAGTATCGCCACGTCTACCCCGTGAGCATCGTCCGCCCGCCCATGGTGTACGGACCCAAGGACAAGGCGACCTTCGTCTTCATCAAGTCCGTCTCGCGCAACCTCGTCCCGATGCTTCCGGGCAGCCCTCTCGACGGCGGGCACAAGTATTACAGCTCGATCCACTCCAAGGATCTCTGCCGGGGCATCGTGCAGGCGGGGGTCGCGTCGCTCGACAAGGTGCCGTCGGGCGAGGTTTTCTACATCGCCGACGACCAGGTCGCGACCTACGACGATCTCATGACCGTCATCTCCGAAAAGCTCAATCGGAATCCCTTGAGGGTCCGCCTTCCCGCACTCGCCATTCGCGCGGCCGCTTATGGGCTGAGCGGCCTGACGAGACTCACGGGTCGCACCTTTCCGCTCAATGTCGACAAGCTGAACGAGATTCTCCCCAACTACTGGATCTGCTCCAACGCAAAGGCCAAGCGGCTGCTGGGCTTTGCGCCTGAGTACGACTTCAGGTCAGGATGGGCGAACGCGATCGAGTGGTATCAGAGGCAACGGTGGATCTAGGCCGCATCACGGCGATTGTCGCGCTCGTGTCGGCGCTGTGCCTGGGAGTGGCCTGTCGGCAGGAGCTCGAGGGGCTGGGCATCAAGCTTGAGCTCGTTCAGAAAAAGCTTCCCAATGGACTGACCGTCATCCTCGTCGAGGACCACACGGTACCAATCGTCACATACCAGACCTGGGTGCGAGTCGGATCGGTCGACGAGTATCCCGGCATTACGGGGATGGCCCACCTTTTCGAGCACCTCCTTTTCAAGGGGACTCCCAAGTACGGTCCGAAGCAGTTCTTCCACCAGCTTGAGACGCGGGGCGCGGAGGTGAACGCATTCACGGCGAGAGACTACACAGTTTTCTACGAGACGTTCACGCCCGACCTCCTGGAGAAGGTGATCGACATGGAGTCCGATCGCCTCGCGAACCTGGTTCTCACTCAGGAGGTTCTGGACACGGAGCGCGTTGTGGTGCTCGAGGAGCGACGGCTGCGGACAGAGAATTCGCCGGGCGGAAAAGTCCAGGAAGCGCTCTGGGAGCTGGCATACCAAAGGCACCCCTACCAGTGGCCGGTGATCGGCTACCCGCGGGATCTGCTGACGATCAAGCTGGAGGACATCCAGAGGTTTTTCGCCGCTTATTATCAGCCAGCCAGTCTGGTGATCGTTGTCGTGGGAGATATCGATATCTCGAGAACGCTGGAGCTGGTGCGTGCTCATTACGGCCGCCTTCCGGGAAGGGAGCCGGTCAGGCGGGACCTCGAGAAGGAGCCGGAGCAGCGAGAGGAGCGGCGCCTGACGCTCTATGACCATGTCGCCTCCGAGCGCTTCTCACAAGCCTACCACGTCACCTCAGCGAGCGACGACGACTCCTACGCTCTCGACGTGCTCTCGAACATCCTGTTCGAGGGAACGACCTCGCGAGTCCATCTCCGACTTGTGGAGGAGCTGCAGGTCGCTCTCGGAGTCGGAGGAAGCAACTACACTCCGGTTTTTCCGGGCCTCTTCATCGTCAACCTGTCCATGAAGGCGGGAGCACGCGCCACGGCTGGCGAGGCGGAGCTCGACAAGGTGATCCGTGAAGTCCAGGACAAGGGGGTTTCGGAGGAGGAAGTCCGTGTCGCGGTCAGGCAGCTCACGGTGGATCTGGTCGACAGCGTTCGTACCGCCTACGGAGTCGGCCAGCTCATCGGGACCGTGATGATGACCTTCGGAGACCCTCGCCGATTCACAGAGGATCTGAAGAAATACCTCGATGTGAAGGCCAGCGACGTGAAACGTGTCGCTAACCGCTACCTCGTGCCGAACAACCGCTCCGTCGTTCTCCTGCTTCCGGACGAGAAGAGGCCGAGCCGAACGGCCCGCGTCGGTGGGCCTGAGGACCGGCGAAAATGAGGGAACGATGGAGGCCGCGGCGAACGCGCGTTGGGGCGTGGTTCCTGGCGGCGGTCCTGGTGGCGCATGGTCCCGGCCTTCTCTGGGATGGTCGATGCGCCGGTCCAGTTGGGCGTAGGTCAGGCGCCGGTTCTCGAAAATCAGCGCTTCCTTGTCGGGTGTGTTTTCCGCATGGAGGCGAAGCGCCAAGTGTGGGCCAGGGCGCGAGTGAC
>CAYJTX010000114.1:0-8983 GCA_964372615.1 uncultured Bacteriovoracaceae bacterium
CGAGCCGGGAGGCTCGCGCTACAAAGAGCACGGCTTCCTCCTGCGGCTCACGACGCTCGCCAACCGCTTCGGGTGCCGCGTGCGCGTCACGATCGCGGGCGACCCGGCCACGGCGCTCGCGATGGCGAGACACGGGTGCGCGCACCCCGAGCTCCTCCCCATCGGGGCGCTCGCGGAGTACGCAAGCCCGTTCCGCTCCGATCCGGAGCTCGAGCGCAAGGCCGCCGCGATCGTCTCCACGCTCAAGGCACTCGGCATCGAGTCGCTTCAGGAGTTCGCGAAGCTCCCGCCCGGAACGCTGGCCTCGCGCTTCGGTCCCGAAGGGGTCGACCTCGGCCACCGGATCAGCGACTCCTTCGCGCTGCCGTGGCCTGGGCTGCGGCTCCCCGAGCGCGTCTTCGAACGCCTGGAGCTCGAGGACAGCTGCGAGTCGCTCGAGACGGCGCTCTTCTGCCTCAAGGGGATGATCGACCGCTCGATGGCGCGCCTTCGCGGGCGGGCCCAGCGCGCCTCGGTCGTCGAGCTGCAGTTCTCGCTGGAAAGAGGACTCCCGCGGCGCTGGAGCATCGCTCTTCCCGTGCCCCAGGGCACGGCTGCGGGACTCTTGCCCATCCTGCGCGAGCGGCTGGGTTCCGATCTCCAGCGGCGGCCGCTCGAGGCACCCATCCGCACGATCTGCTTCCGGGTGCTCGAGACGTCGCCGGGGCGCGGCTCGCAGCGCGACTTCTTCGACCGGCGCGAGAACGAGGCCGAGGAGCGCGACGCCCTCCTCGGGCGCCTCGCCGGAAGACTCGGGCCCGACCGGGCCTTCGAGGCGCAGACGGAGGATCGACACCTGCCCGAAGGCGCCTGGTCCCAGGCCCCTCCCGGAAAGGTGATTCCACTGCGGTCGCCTCAGAAGCCGCCGGAGCCGCTGCGACCCACGCGGCTGCTCCGGCGCCCCGAGCCGCTGCTGAAGGAAGGAGACTTGCTGGTCATGGCAACGCGGGCCGATCGGCCCGACGCAACGCGGGCCTACCGGCCCGACACATCGTCCAAACGCAACCAATGGAGGGTCGTCGAATGGGATGGACCGGAACGCATCACGGGGGAGTGGTGGCTCGATCGGCCGAGCGAAGAGGGGTTTCAGCGGGACTATTACAGGGCCGTGACCGACGCGGGAGAACAGCTCTGGGTCTTCCAGCACCCGCGCGGCTCGGGGTTTTATCTGCATGGGTTCTTCGACTAGTGAGATCGCTTACGCCGAGCTTCGGTGCAAGACGTGCTATTCCTTCCTCGAGGGGGCCTCCCAGCCGGAGGAGCTCATCGACCGCGCGGCGGTGCTGGGCCTACGGGCGCTGGCCCTCACCGACCGCGGCGGCGTGTACGGAGTGCCCAAGGCCTACCGCGCCTCAAAACACCATCCGGCGCTGAAGCTCATCGTCGGGGCCGAGGTTCCTTTCGACGAAGACCGGCCCCCCATCACTCTTCTCGCGCGCGACCGGGCCGCCTACGGCCTGCTCTGCCGAACGCTCACGGCGGCGCACGCGGATAGGCCCAAGGGCGAGCCCGTCCTCCGGTGGCTGGAGTTCCTTTCGCTCATGGAGCGCCCGGAGAGCCGCGGGCTCGTCGCCCTCCCCGAGCCGGGGCCGCGCGCCGAGATCGCGACCTTGCGCGATGTTTTCTCGGATCGGCTCTTCCTTCCCGTCTCCCGGCATCTCGACGGGCTCGATCGCCAGCGCCTCGAGCGGGCACGCGAGCTCGCGCGCGAGCACGGCTGCCGGCTCGTCGCCGTGAACGACGTGCGCGCGCACCTGCCCGATCGACGAAAGCTCCAGGATGTCTTCACGGCGCTCCGGCACCGGGTGCCGCTCTCGGACGCCGGCCGCAGATTGCACTCCAACGCCGAACGCTACCTCAAGTCGCCCGCCCGGATGGCACGCCTGTTCGCGGACCTCCCCGACGCGCTCCGGGCGACCGTCGACATCGCCGAAAGCTGCGTCTTCTCTCCGTCGGAGCTGCGCTACCGCTACCCGTCGGAGTGGATCCCGGCAGGAGAGACCGCGCACGAGTACCTCACGCGCCTGACCTGCGAGGGCGCGGCCCGCCGTTACCCGGCCGGAGCACCGGACGCCGTGCGCCGGCAGCTCGCCCACGAGCTCGGGCTCATCGGAGAGCTCGGGTTCGCCGACTACTTCCTCACGATCTGGGAGATCGTCGAGTTCGCGCGCGGGCGCGGCATCCTCTGCCAGGGGCGCGGCTCGGCTGCGAACTCGGCCGTGTGCTACTGCCTGGGCATCACGGCGATCGACCCGGTCCGAATGAATCTGCTCTTCGAGCGCTTCATCTCGGCCGAGCGCGGCGAGCCGCCCGACATCGACGTCGACTTCGAGCACGAGCGGCGCGAGGAGGTGCTCCAGCACGTCTACGAGAAGTACGGCCGCGACCGCGCCGCGATGGTCTCGGCAGTGATCACCTACCGAAGCCGCCTCGCGGTGCGCGAGGTCTGCAAGGCGCTCGAGGAGGATCTCGACGCCCCGTCGGAGACGGCGCTCGCGCTCGCGCGCGAGGTGCAGGGGTTCCCCCGCCACCTGTCGATCCACTCGGGCGGGTTCACCCTTTCGGCAGATCCCATCCTCGAGACCGTTCCGGTCGAGCCGGCCCGCATGGAGGGGCGCACGATCGTCCAGTGGGACAAGGACGACCTCGACTCGATCGGGCTTCTCAAGGTCGACCTGCTCGCGCTCGGCATGCTGAGCGCTCTCCACCGCTGCTTCGACCTCGTGCGCGAGGCGAGCGGCCGGCAGCTCTCGATCGCGGCGGTCCCTGCGGAGGACGAGCCCACCTATGAGATGATCCGCCGAGCCGACACCGTGGGTACGTTTCAGGTCGAGTCGCGCGCGCAGATGAGCATGCTGCCCCGGCTCCTGCCCCGCTGCTTCTACGACCTCGTCGTTCAGGTCGCGATCGTCCGGCCCGGCCCGATCGTGGGCAAGATGGTGCACCCGTACCTGCGCCGCCGGCGCGGCGAGGAGAAGCCCGACATCCCGCACCCGGCGCTCGAGCCCATCCTCGGAAAGACGCTCGGGGTGCCGCTCTTTCAGGAGCAGGTGATGAAGATGGCGGTCGCGCTCGGCGGGTTCACGTCCGGCGAGGCCGACGAGCTCCGGCGCGCGATCGGCTCCTGGCGCTCGCGCGGGTCGGTGGATCGGCTGGGCAAGAAGCTCATGGAGGGGCTGCTCCACAACGGACTGCCGCAGGAGTTCGTGGACCGCGTCTTCCAGCAGATCCAGGGCTTCGCCGAGTACGGCTTCCCGGAGTCGCACGCCGCCTCGTTCGCGCTCATCGCCTACGCGTCCTGCTACGTGAAATGCCATCACCCCGCCGAGTTCCTCTGCGCGCTGGTGAACTCCCAGCCCCTGGGCTTCTACTCCGTGCACACGCTCGTCGAGGACGCCAGGCGCCACGGCGTGCGCGTGCTACCGGTCGACCCGAACCGCTCGACGTGGGACTGCGGGATGGAGGGGACTTCCGTGCGGCTCGGCTGGCGCGTCGTCCGGGGCCTCGCGCGCGCCGAGGCCGACGGCATCGTCGCCTGCGCGGCCGAGCGCCCGTTCACGAGCCTCTCCGACTTTCTCTCCCGCGCGCGCGTGCGGCGCGACCGGCTCGAGGAGCTCGCGCTCGCGGGAGCCTTCGAATGTTTCGGGCTCGACCGGCGGGGAGCGCTCTGGGCGATCCTGCACCAGGCGGAGCTGCTCAGGCCGGGCTCTCCCGGAGGCTGGCGCGCGGCCGACGGCCAGCAGCTCAGCCTGTTCTCGGTCGCGCCCGAGGTGGCGGCGGGCGCCGCCGCGCCTGCTCCGTTCGCCGCCATGACCGACCTCGAGACGATTCACGCCGATTACGCCACCTACGGCCTCTCGCTCCGCGGCCACCCGATGCAGGCGCTTCGCCGCCACTGGAAGAGCATCCCCCCGGGCACGACCCGGGGCGCGCGCGAGTCGCCGCACGGCCGCTCGCTCGCGATCGCCGGGCTCGTCATCGTGCGCCAGCGCCCTCCCACCGCCAAGGGCACCTGCTTCGCGACGCTGGAGGACGAGGACGGCTTCCTCGACCTCATCTTCCACGCGCGCGTCTTCGAGCGATTTCAAGACGTCTTCTGGTCGAGCGCCTTCCTCAAGGTCCGCGGGCGCATCCAGCGCGACGGCCTGGCCGTGAACCTGATCGTCAGTGGCCTGGAGCCCCTGCGCGAGCAGAGACCGGGCCGTGCCGAGCCGCCCCGCGCTCCCGGGTCGTACTTCCAGAAGAGGCCGGTTGAGCTCGGACCGACCTGACAGTCGACGGGGCGGCGACCGTTCAGCGAGATCCAGGCCACGCGCACGGCGAGCCTTCAGCTCTTCCTGGACTGCGAATCCTGCTGCGCCTCCACGACGCAAGCCGCGTCATCGAACCGCGGAGAATTGACCTGCGGGCTCACCGAGTGAAAGACGAACGGCTCGGCCTCCGCCCGCCGAACCAGGCCGTCGAAGACTCCCGCCGCCAGCGGCCCCGGCGCGAGCCAGCCGTCCTCGAGATCTCCAGGAACAACTACAGGCATGCGGTCATGCACCGAGCGCAGGGCCTCGCTGGCCTCGCGGGTGAGCAGGGTGAAGGTCTGGACCGGCTCTCCTCCCGTGGGAGGCTTCCAGGTCTCCCAGAGCCCGGCGAAACCGAAGACGGAGCGGTCCGGCCGGTGAATCCACATGGGAACCTTGGTCGAGCCGACCTTCCTCCACTCATAGAATCCGTCGGCCGCGACCAGGCAGCGCCGGGCCTTGACGGCTGACCGAAACGACGGCTTCTCGGCGGCCGTCTCTGAGCGGGCATTGATCATGCGGTTGCCGATAGAAAGCTCCTTCGCCCAGGATGGCACGAGGCCCCAGCGCAGGAGGCGCACCACGCGGTTTCCGTCATCCTGCAGAATGACCGGCGCAAGCTGGGTCGGCGCGATGTTGTACCTCGGCCGCCAGTCGAAGGGCGCCTCCCGGTCGACGTGGAAGTGCACCTGAATACGAAAATACTCCGCGGTCAGCGTGTAGCGTCCGCACATGAGAGCGTAGCCTACTCCAGCTCCGCAAAGCTGCGAATCTACCGGCTCAAGGAGAAAGACTGATTTTTTAAGTCGGATTTTATCCAGGCATTCGGGGAGTTATCTCGAATCCAGATAATACCTTGAAAAGCTTGATCTTAAGTGTACATTGCTGCGCGTCAATGCCCCAGGCTGAGTTCGGTCTTCCTCAGCTTCGGGAAACTCGAGGTGCGTGCAGCGTGAACCCCACACACGCGGACAACTGGACCCCCGTTCAAAGGACCCTGGCGATCCCGCTCGCGGGCCGAGCGGTCGCGCGCGAGCGTTTCGCGGACCTTCACTTCGAGGACGCCGCGGCCGAACGCGCATTCCGCTCCATCCCCCGCGAGCTTCGCGAGCCCCTTCTTCGCGATCGGGCTTCCCTCTGGGGAAGCATTCGCCGTACTCAGCTCTTCGACCGGCTCGTACTCGAATTCCTGGCCTCGCATCCCGACGCCGCCATCCTCACCCTCGGAGCGGGCTTCTGCACGCGGCCCGAGCGGCTTCGCTCGCGCGCGCCCCGTGCGCGGTGGATCGAGGTCGACTTTCCCGAGATCATCGGCGCGAAGGGCGACCTCTTTCACGCCGATCGCGGAGTCACTCCCATCGGCGGCGACCTCGTCGACCCCGAGACCGTCGCGGACGCCCTCATCGCCGCGCCGGCCGGGCCGGTCCTCGTCATCGCCGAAGGGGTTCTCATGTTCCTGGAGGAGGAGCGGAGGAACGAGCTGCTGCGGCGCCTGGCGTGCGCCCTTCCCGACGGAAGCGCGATCGCGTTTGACTTCATCCATCCGTGGATCCGCGCGCTCTCTCGCCGGCACCCCTCGCTGGGACCGACCGGAGCGTCCTACCGCTCGGGCTTTCGTCGCCTGGCCGCGCAGGTTCGGAAGCTCGCGCCCCGTCTGAGCGTGCGATCCTCGCGGCTCTTCACTTCCGAGTATCGTGGCATGCTCCGCGCGATCGACCGCCTCACCCGCGTCGCGACCCTCGGAGCGCCGCTCTATGACGTCGCCGTCCTGGATGTCGGAGGCCGCGAGTGACGCTCGGAAACACGGCCGTCGTCATCAACACCTTTCTCCTCTTCGCGACCGCGATGGGCGTCGCCGCCACCACCGAGTCGCTCGCCCTCTACCTCGCGGCCGAAGTCGGGGGCGGACTCGCGATCCTGCGCGCCTTTTGCCTTGTCCACGAGCTTTCTCACGGCCTGCTCCTCAGGGGGAGGAGTCGCAACGACGCGGCCGGCGTCCTCGCGAGCTGGGTCTGCGCGCTTCCCTATTACCCCTGGAAGAGAGTCCACATCGAGCACCACACCTGGGCCGGCTGGCGGCACCGGGACCCCACGGAGAGCGACACGAAATTCTCCGACCTGAGACCCGGCGAGCAGCTCCTGGCGACGTGGGCCTGGAGACTTTCCCTCCCGCTGCTCGGTTTTTCCTTCTCCTGTCGGACATTCTGGAACATCCCGCGGCTACGGACCTTCTTCCCGGCCCGCGACGACCAAAGGCGCTTCTGGCTGAGCGTGCTCTCGATTCCGGCGGTGCACGGCCTGGCCTGGGTGCTTCTGGGCTCCGCGTATCCGCGCGCCTACCTGCCCGCCTTCACCCTCTTCCTCTTCCTGCTCGATCCCCTCATGATCAGCCAGCACGTCGGCATTCCACTACTGAAATTCGGCTCGCGCGACGTGCGCCCGGTCCGGGCCGAGGAGCAGGAGGTCTTTGCGAGAACCCTCGTCTTTCCGCGCTGGTTCGCGCGTCACGTCCTCCTTGGATTCAACTATCATTCGGCGCACCATGCCCGCCCGGCAGTTCCCGGGCACCGCCTTGACGCGATTTCCTTCCGGCCGACCCACTCCGAGAGCTGGTGGCGATGGCTGGTCTCCGCCAAACGCCGCCCGCTCGCTCGACTCCTCGAGGAAGGTCACTGAGATGCCGAAGTTCCGTTACCCGACGCAGGAGCCAGAACCGCACCGCATCCGGCGCCTGGAGCTCATGCGCCGCTACCCGCAGCTCAAGGAGCTCTTCGGCTACAGCTACCTCACGACCTTCGTCATTTTCTGTATTGTCGCATCCCAGCTCGCGCTCGCGTGGCTCGTGCAATCCGGCTCCGAGTCGGGCGCCTGGTACGGGAGCCCGTGGTTCCTGATCCCCCTCGCCTGGGCGGCCGGAGGCACCTTCAACCATTGGGCGGGCATGGGCATCCACGAGGCGGCGCATAATCTCGTCGCCAGGAAGGAACTTTCCAACCGCCTGATCGCGATCTTCGCGAACACCCCGATCATGGTCCCGAGCGCGATGTCGTTCCGGCGTTATCACCTCAAGCACCACAGCCACCTGGGTATCTTTCCGGACGACAACGACCTCGCGATGGACTTCGAGATCAGCTGGGTCGGCACAAGCCGCTGGCGCAAGGCCGTCTGGCTGATGTTCTACGTCTTCTTCGCGACGTTGGCTCGCGGCTTCCTCAAGAAGCTCTCGCGCTGGGAGGTCGTCAACGTGGCGTTCACGATCATCGCGGACCTGCTCCTCGTGTACTTCATCGGCTGGACCGGAGCAGGATATCTGCTGCTCTCGACGATCTTCGGCTACGGCCTTCACCCGGCCGCCGCGCACTTCATCCACGAGCACTACGTCTGGAAGGAGGGCCAGGAGACCTACTCCTATTACGGGCCGCTCAACTGGGTGACCTTCCACGTGGGGTATCACAACGAGCACCATGACCTCATGTGGATCCCCGGCTGGAAGCTCCCGATCGTGCGGCGCACGGCGGCCGAGTTCTACGAGGGCCAGGTTTCCCATCGCTCCTGGGCGTGGGTGCTGTATCATTTCATAGTGAACGAGAAAGTCGGCCACGACTCGCGCATCGTCAGGGACTTGGGGACGCTCAAGGTCCGCAGGATGTTCTCGGATACCCCGGGCCTTCGAAGGCCCAGGATGACGACCGAGGAAAGGCAGATCGAGGACGCACCGGCGGCGAGCGCCACCCCCGCGTGATGGTTCGGCAGACTCGTCGGGAAGCGCCAAGACTCAGCCCCCTCAGGATCATCGCCAACGCGCTCTCGCGAAACGAGGACCGGGCGGAGCTCGCCCTCCAGGCCGCGATCGATCTCGGCAATGTCGTTCGCTTTCCGGTTCCAGGAAAGAACGTATTCCTCGTCACTCACCCGGATGATCTCCGAAGGGTGATGATCCAGAACGCCACGAACTACAAGAAGAGCTTCGACTACCAGATCCTGGCGCGACTGCTGGGCCAGGGCCTGCTCACGAGCGAAGGCGAGATCTGGCGTCAGGACAGAAGGCTTCAGCAACCCCTCTTTCACGGCAAGGCGCTGGAGCACTTCTTCTCGACAATCATCGAGTGCGTCGACGCGCTCGTCACGTCATGGAAGGCTACGGCCGAGATCACCCTCGAGGCCGAGATGACTCGCTTCGGACTGCACGTGATCGGCAAGCGGATCGTGAGCCTCGACATCCGGAAGTGGAGCGACGAGATCTCCTGGCACCTCGACATTTGCCAGCGGCAGGTGGTCGCACGCGGCCTGGCGCTAGTCGATCTCGCCAGGTGGCTGCCGACTCCCGGCGAGAGGCGCTTCGAGAAGTCCCTCGCGGTTCTCTACCGCATTGTCGGCGAGCTGATCGACGAGCGCGCCGCGATGGGCCCTGGCCCTTACGACCTGTACTCCATCCTCGCCGAGCAGAATTACGCACGAGACCGCATGCGCGACCAGTTCCTCACGCTCTTCCTGGCCGGCCACGAGACCACCGCGGTCGCGCTCACCTGGCTCTACACCTGTATCGCGCGCCACCCGGAGGTCGAGGCGCGCCTCGCGGAGGAGGCTCGAGCCGTTCTCGGTCCGGACGGACGCCTCGCCTGGAGCTCCGTCGACAAGCTCGTCTACACCCG
>CAYJTX010000115.1:0-8970 GCA_964372615.1 uncultured Bacteriovoracaceae bacterium
GGCCAGGGGCCGCCCCTCCAGGCCAGCTCACGTGAAGGTCACTCCCTCCATGGCGCAGCCCCAATGCGAATCCGGCCGCTCCAATCAGCAGAGCGGCAATCGCTGAAGGCCACAGAGACCGTTCGGCCACCCGTGGTTCCAGCTCCCGCTTCTTCCTGCCGAAGTATCCGAACACGACTCGCAGATTGAAGGCGAGGTGCACGACGACCAGGGCCGCCGTGCCATATCCGAAGAGGTAATGCCAGTCGAACACTGGCAGCTGCTGATTGGCGACCCAGAAGATCCCAAGTCCAGCCGTCGTGGCCACGTAGAGAAGGAGGAGCAGACTCGAGAGGACGTTCAGGGTCAGTCGCGAGGGCGGACGCCCCATCGCGGCCCGCGCCGCGACCCACGTCCCGAACAAGACAAGCGGCAAACCAACCCAGATCGCCTTAGACAATCGTCGCCCTCCGTGAAGTTTCCCCCCGAGGATACCCTGTCACCCGTCACAAGGTCCTTGCAAGCTCGGACGGGTCCATCCATATCGGAATCTGATCCGAAAAGCGCTGGCTGAGCTGCGCGGGTCTTCTGGGGGTTGTTGATCGGGATATGCGAACCCGCGTGAGCCCTTCTCAGCCCGCGAAGCGGGCGGAGGGGCGCGACCTGGACAGGTTGAGCAAGCGCATGGGACCGAGGGCGTTCGGCGCGCGAGAGGTCGAAAAGCTGCTCGGGCTCTCGCGCCCCACCGCGGTGGCGCTTCTCACCTAAACGCGACAGAAGGCTGAACGGTCCTTCGGGATGGCGCCGGGCCGAAAACCCGCTACCGCCTGCTCGAATGATAGAATCACTCGGAACGCGCTCGCCGCCGATCGTCTCTCCATGCGCAAGAGGAGTAGGCGCTCAGAACCGGGCATAGCCGGCGAGGCTGAGAATCCCGATGATCGCCGGCTGGTGAGCGAGATAGATCGCCAGGGAGTGCCGGCCGAGCCATGCGGTGGCGCGAGTGACTCCGCCGGGCGGCGGGCCTGCAGCCCGAAGCGTTTCAGGCGGTCGATTCCGGAGGCCGACCCACGCGCCGATCAGGGGGAAACCAATCCAAGGAAGAAGCGGATAGTAGTCGGCCATCGGAAAGGCGTCGGTCTGCGCGAGCCAGAAAAGCGCACCGACCGGATGGGGAGAGATCAGAAAGGCGGCACCCGCCGGAAGCAGGAGAGCTGCGCCGAGAAGCAAGGGGAGGCGGGCCCGGATGGCCAGAGCCGTCAGCGGCCGGACAAAGGCGATGCTGTGCAGGATGCCGAAGTAGATCGGCCGCTCTCGAAGCAAGGGATAAGTCGCTACGGAGAGGCCGAGCGCAACAAGCAGGAGCCGGCCGAAAATTCTCGCCTCGGCTCGCGCGGAGAAAGCCCGATCCGCCCGACTCGCGCAGCTCAGACCCACGGCGAAGAGAAACGCCGCACCGATGAGCATGGGCATCCACCGCCAGAATGCCTCGGGAATACGGAGAGGACCTCCGATCGCCTCCTGGCAGTAGGTCTGAAGATCAAAGAGAACGTGATACGGGACCATGATCAGCACCGCGACCCCGCGGATCCGATCGATCCGGATCTCTCTCACATCACCCTATCGGATAGGCTGGCAACCCCCCTTGAGCCGACGAGCGGACGTCGGCACGGAAATGACGGCCGCGAAGTCGCCAGGCGTCTCAACATGCGCTCGCTTAACGGTTACGCCAAGTATGAAAAGGGAGAGATCAGCATGAGCGTCGATCAATTTGAAAGGATGCTTCACGTGATCGATCCCCAGGCGAAGGTCTTTCTCAAGATCGGGTGAGAGAGTGAGAGCAGGCTGGTTCGGATCCTGTCCCAGCGGCCCAGGGAGGGGACGGGATCCGCGTATAACGCCTACTCTCTAGCCTGAACGCCCTGGTGTGCAGTCGCCTCAGTCGCGGAGGAAACCGTCCGGGAAGACCACTCAGGAGATTCTATGAAGTTCGTCAGCGTCCGAGATGCAAAGGCTCATCTGAGTGAGTATATGGAAAAATCCCAGCACGAAGGGGTCGTAGTTACGAGCCACGGAAAACCTCAGTGCGTCGTCATCGGCGTTGAGGGTTACGACATGGAAGAAGTGGTCATGATGGCAAACCCGAACTTCTGGAAGATGATTGAGGCGCGGCGTAAGCAGCCGCGAACCACGTTGGAGAAATTCGAGCGCGAACTCGCAGCGAAGCCGAGGCGTAGGCGCTCCGGGTAGCGCCTGATTCCGAGGTAGGCACGATCTCGCGCCGGCGTCCGCGATCGCCGCGGTTTGACAGACGTCAGTTCGAGGATGATTGTCGATGCTTCGATTGGGCGGTGTGGAAGTGTCCCGTCCCCTCGGTCGGAGAGAGCTCGAATGCCCAGCCCCCTTCGGCACAGGCGGAACCAGCACCGGCACCCCCGCGGCCGGTACCGCGGATCACTGACGCCCGATTTCTCGGGACCAAAGGCTAGCGTCTTCCGCCCGACCACCGCGCCCCTTGCGGCTGAAGCCCCTCAATGACACAGGATGACGCATCGCACACACTCCCTACTGTCACCGAAATGCCTGATTTCCGGCATCTTTTCCGGCCCTGCGCGGCAAGATTTTCCCTAAAGGCCCCCCGCCGAAAGGCCGATTTCTTCTGTGTACGAGGTAATGCCCGGGGGGAGAGCGTCCCACCCACACTCCACGGGCCGCGAGTGTCGAAACGAACGCTTGGGAGGCGTTGAATGGTGACCAACTACGACGGAGAGCAAGTGGAGATTCCGGAAAATCTCCCCATGCTTCCGGTCCGTGACATCGTCGTCTTCCCCTACATGATCATCCCGCTTTTCGTGGGTCGGGACTCCTCGATCAAGAGCGTTGAGGAGGCGCTCGCCCGCTCGGACCGGCTGATCCTCCTGGCTTCGCAGAAGGACATCCAGGACGAACACCCCTCGCCCGAGGCGATCTACCGCACCGGCACGGTCTCTATGATCATGCGGATGCGCAAGCTCCCCGACGGCCGCATCAAGATCCTCACGCAGGGCCTCTGCAAGGCTCAGATCAAGGAATTCACTCACACGACCCCGAACTTCGAGGTGAAGATCGAGCGCGTGAACGAGAAGGCCTACGAGAAGTCGCCCGAGACCGAGGCGCTCATGCGCAACGTACGCGAGCAACTCGAGAAGATCATCTCGCTCGGCCGCGTGCTCTCGCCCGACATCCTCATGGTGCTCGACGACATCACCGAGCCCGGTAGGCTCGCCGACCTCGTAGCCTCGAACCTGGGGCTCAAGGTCAGCGACGCGCAGGGAATCCTCGAGACCTTCGACTCGATGGAGAGACTGAAGAAGATCCACGAGGTCCTGACCAAGGAGCAGGAGGTCCTGGCGATCCAGGCCAAGATCCGCTCCCAAGCCAAGGACGAGATGACCAAGTCACAGAAGGAGTACTTCCTTCGTGAGCAGATCCGCGCGATCAAGAACGAGCTCGGCGACGGCGACTCCAAGACAGAGGAGATCGGCGAGCTGCGCGAGAAGATCGCGGCCTGCCGCATGCCGTCGGAGGTCGAGCAGGAGGCCCTCAAGCAGCTCGGCCGCCTGGAGCGCATGCACCCGGACGCTTCCGAGGCCTCGATGCTTCGCACCTACATCGACTGGCTCATCGAGGCGCCCTGGAGCAAGGGCACTGTCGACAACCTCGACCTCGCGCGCGCGAAGCACATTCTCGACGAGGACCACTACAACCTCGTCAAGATCAAGGAACGCATCCTGGAGTACCTCGCGGTTCGCCAGCTCAAGGAGAAGATGAAGGGACCGATCCTCTGCTTCTCCGGCCCCCCGGGCGTCGGCAAGACGTCGCTCGGCCGCTCGATCGCGCGCGCGCTCGGCCGCGAGTTCGTGCGAGTCTCCCTCGGCGGCGTGAAAGACGAGGCCGAGATCCGCGGTCACCGGCGCACGTACGTGGGCGCCTTGCCCGGTCGGATCGTCCAGGGCCTCAAGCAGGCCGGGACGAACAACCCGGTCTTCGTGCTCGACGAGATCGACAAGCTCGGGAGCGACTTCCTGGGCGATCCGTCGGCGGCGCTGCTCGAGGTGCTCGACCCCGAGCAGAACAACTCGTTCCGCGACCACTACCTGAACGTGCCGTTCGACCTCTCGAACGTGATGTTCGTCGCGACCTGCAACATGCTCGACACGATTCCGTCGGCCCTCAAGGACCGGATGGAGATCATCCAGCTCGCGGGCTACACCGAGGAGGAGAAATTCTTCATCACGAAGAAGTACCTCATCCCTAAGCAGATGGGCGAGAACGGGATCAAAGAACACCATATCGACTTCACGGACGACGCGATCCGAACGGTGATCGCGCAGTACACGCGCGAGGCGGGGCTTCGCAACCTCGAGCGCTCGATGGCGACCCTGTGCCGGAAAACCGCGCGACTGGTCGCCGAGGGAAAAACCGAGAGGACCCTCATCACACCCGAGCAGGCCCACAAGTTCCTGGGGCCGGCCCCCTTCGTGAAGGAGGACGAGCAGGAGCGCGACGAAGTCGGGATCGCGACGGGTTTGGCCTGGACCGCGGTGGGGGGAGAGATCCTCTACGTCGAAACGTCGACGATGCTGGGCAAGGGCGGTATCACGCTCACCGGCCAGCTCGGCGACATCATGAAGGAGTCCGGGCAGGCGGCGTTGGGCCTGATCCGCTCTCGCGCGAACGACTACGGAATAGACGCGGAAATGTTCGCCACCACCGACATCCACGTGCACTTCCCGGCGGGAGCCGTGCCGAAGGACGGACCCTCGGCCGGGATCACGATGGCTTCGTCGATGATCTCGCGCCTCACGGGCATCCCCATCCGCAAGGACGTGGCCATGACGGGCGAGATCACGCTCACGGGCCGAGTCCTCCCCATCGGGGGCCTGAAGGAGAAGGCGCTCGCGGCCATGCGCCATGGCATCCGCACGATCATTATTCCCGAAAAGAATCGGAAGGACCTCGAGGACATCCCCGAGGAGTTCCGCCAGAAGCTCACCTTCGTCCCCGTCAAGACGATCGACGACGTGCTCGAGGTGGCTCTCTCGCGGAAGCTCACGCGTACCAAGAACGACCGAGCTCCGCCGGGCAACGAAAAGTCCGCCAAGCAGGCCCGCCCCCGCAAGAAGGCCGCTGGATCCGGCTCGTCCGGGTTCGATAAGGCGGCATGACCGATCCCCTCCCCTCAGGTAGTATCCTCCTCCTGTGACCCAGCTCGAGTCGATCCTCTTTCTGGCGCTGATCTGCGTGTCGGCGTTCATGTCGGCGTCCGAGGTCGCCCTCTTCAGCCTCTCGCGCTTCCAGCTTCGCGCCCTGAAGGAGCGCTTCCGGCCCTCGCACAAGCGAATCAAGCGCCTGACCGGAGACCCCGGCGGGCTGCTCGTCACGATTCTCGTGGGAAACGAGCTCGTCAATATCGCGATCTCTGCCATGATCGCGACTTCTGTCGCGCGAGCCGCATGGGTCGAAGGGCTGCACACGTCGCTGCTGCCAGCGACGCCGGATTGGGCGTTTCAAACGGTCGTCGGGACGCTGATCGCGGCTCCGATCCTCCTGATTCTCTGCGAAATCACGCCCAAGGTCATCGCCGCCCGGGCCAATCAGATGGTCGCGCCGCTCGTCTCGGGACCGATGTCGGCGTTTTACGACTTCCTCAGGCCACTTCGCTTCGTTCTGAGCAGGATTTCCCAGCTCGTCGCCGGGATGGGAAGAAACGGCGGAGCCAGAAACCCTCCCCACAAGAACCACGTCCTGAAAGAAGAGGAGTTTCTCTCCATGCTCGAGGAGGGGCATAAGGAGGGAGCCATCGACGAGAGCGAGATGGAGCTCATCCGGAACGTTTTCGAGCTCGACGACGCGACCGCGCGCGAGGTGATGACGCCGCTCGGCCTCGTCTTCACCCTGCCGGCGTCAGCGCCGGTCAGCG
Source organism: uncultured Bacteriovoracaceae bacterium (assembly GCA_964372615.1). Taxonomy (GTDB): domain Bacteria; phylum Bdellovibrionota; class UBA1018; order UBA1018; family UBA1018; genus CAYJTX01. Next base: position 5,942 of record CAYJTX010000115.1, read on the forward strand.
CCGGGCTCGCGGCCCTCAAGAGTGAGAAATACGCGCGGATTCCGGTGATCGGGGCCTCGCGCAAACAGGTGGTCGGGGTTCTGTACGCGAAAGACCTTCTCCGGGCGAAGCTCGATCCGGACCGCGCCACGGTGCCCCTCTCGGAATTGATGAGGAAGCCCTTTCTCGTACCTCCGACGCTCAGGCTCAACGCGCTCTTCCGGAGGTTCAAGCAGTCCCAGACTCACATCGCGGTCGTCCAGGGAGAGTCAGGCGAGGCGATCGGGATCGTCACGATGGCGGACGTGCTGGACGCGCTCTTCGACTCGCTCCTCCCCGACGAGGACGATCAGGCGCCGAAATGAGGATCGAGCTCACTCACCTCTTTCTGCTGATCCCTCCAGTGATCCTCCTCGAGGGTTTCTTCTCTGGAAGCGAGATCGCCCTCCTCTCGGCCGATCGCCTCAAGCTCAAGGCGGCTTCGCGAAAGAGGTCGCACCGGGCCACCCTCGCGCTCGAGCTGGTCACCCACCCCGAGCGAATTCTCTCGAGCACCTTGTTGATGACGAACCTCTCGGTCATCTTCGTGTCTTCGCTGGTCGCTCTTTTTTGCCAGGCGCGCTTCGGTGGCTGGGCGGATCTCTACGCGGTAGCCATCACTTCGCCCATCGTACTCCTCTGCGGGGAGCTCATTCCCAAAACTCTCTTCCAACGCTTCGCGGATCGTGTCGCTCCCTGGGTCGCCTATCCGGTCTGGTGGACGTACTGGGCCGCCTACCCTGCCACTCGGGTGCTGTCGGCGTATACGGCGAAGCTCTCGCGGATGCTCGGCCCGGTCGAGGAGCTGATCACCGGGCGCCGAAGGACCACGCGCGATGAGATTCGCGCCCTGCTGTCGTACGGGAAGCGCGAGAGCGAGATCAAGTCGAGCGAGCGCCGCATGATCAAGCGCATCTTCGACTTCAAGGACACGGAGGCCAAGAAGGCGCTCATCCCCCTGGTCAAGGTCGAGGCGATCGAGGAGTCGGCCACGGTGACCGAGGCCCTCGGCCGATTCGAAATCCACCGCCACTCGCGGATGCCCGTCTACTCTGAACGCATCGATAACATCGTGGGCCTGCTGCTCGTGGGCGACCTCTTATCGGCCTCGGATCCCGAGCACTCGATCCGCCCCTGGGTGAAACCGGCCCGTTACGTCGCCGAGACTCAGATACTCGAGGACGTACTTTACGACATGAGGCGGGAAGACAACGAGCTCGTCGTCATTGTGGACGAGTACGGGGGCGCCGTCGGCATTCTGACGTTCGAGGACATCGTCGAGGAAATCGTCGGCGAGATTGCCGACGAATACGACGCCGAGGTCCCTCCCCTGAAGGAGCTCGGCGAAGGCCGTTGGCTTGTCCAGGCCAGGATGGGCATCACCCAGCTCAACGAGGGCCTGGGACTCGACGTTCCCAAGGGCGACTACGAGACCTTGGGTGGGTTTCTCCTTCAGCAGTTCGGACGAATTCCGGAGACTTCCGACGAGCTTCACTTCAATACTCCGCAGGGCCCTATCCGATTCACCATCCGCAAGGCGACCCATCGACACATCGAGACCGTGCTGATCGAGAAGATGCCCGCACCGTCAACCTCCTGACACCGCACCGCGGCTCGCCTTCGCCGCCGCCTGAGGTTTACAATGGTTGTCGAGCCGAAAGGCTCGCGTGTAGTCGAGCCGAAAGGCTCGCGCCTAAACGAGGGAGGGCTCCGCTTGCCTAGGACAGTCATGGTCGTTGATGATGTGGCATTTGTTCGCAAGACCCTGACGGAGATTCTCGCAGGCGCGCACTACCAGGTGGTCGGTGAGGCTACGGACGGTGCGCAGGCCGTGAACATGTACCGTCAGCTCCGGCCCGACGTGGTGACGATGGACGTCGTGATGCCGCAGATGAGCGGTATCGAGGCGACTCGCAAAATCCTCAAGATCGACAAGGACGCTAAAATAGTCGTGATCACCGCCATGGGGCAGGAAAGCCTCGTCATGGACGCGATCAATGTAGGGGCGAGAGATTACATCCTCAAGCCCTTCAGTGCGGATGACGTGCTGAGGACCGTGGAGCGGGCGATTGCCGGCGACGATCGACTGGCAGCCCAAGCCCCCGCTCGGGAACAGAAGATAATCTAGGAGAGAGGGGTAGGCGCAAATGGAGTTGCGCACGAGGCTGAATCAGGCGTTACCAGAGAATATCCCCTTCTATCACCTGGGCGTCGTGAGCCGCTCGGGGACCATCGAAGGCACGAGCGACCACCCGATGGCCTGGGCGGATCTCGACGCCGAGGGCCGGCATGCCTTCGCGTTCACTCTCTACGCGGGCGAGATGCCCGGCACGCTGGTATTGCTCTTCGACCAGGGCCTCGACGCGTCGATCTACTCCGAGATCGGCAACGTGATGGCCAGCCGGCTCGCGGACGCGCTCGGCGCGATGCCCTCGCCCCCCCGATCCCTTTCGCCCAAGGGAGCCGAACGCCTTCTGCGAGCGGCGAGGGGGACTGCCGTCTGGTTCGAGTACTCGCACCACGTCGATGGAGAAAAGGTGGCCCTGGAGCTCGCGTACATCACCACTCAAGGGTCCGCGCAAGGGGTTGCCCAGGGTGAGCCCGAGGATGTTTAGACTGATCGGCTACCTCCTCAAGGTCGCGTTCGTCACGGCGCTGATCCTGGTGCTCGGGCAGATCGTTCGATGGGAAGGACGCACTGTCTCGGATCAGATCAAGACCCGCCTCGCGAAAGCGGAGAAATCCCCGATCGTCGATCGAGTCAGCGACTGGGCCGAGAGCTGGGTGAGCGAGCGTGGAGCGCCGAAGCGCCGCGCCCCCCAGCTCTCGGAAAGACCCAAGCCCGTCGCGGCCGAACGGCCTGTCGCCGCCGGCAGCCCCGGCGACGGCCGGGAGATTCCCCCGTCGGAGCGCCAGAAACTCAGGGAATTGATTCGCGAGCTCAACGGACGGCGTTAGAGATCGGAAGAGCACAGTCTGAACTCCAGTCACTTGTATCAGGATCGCGTATG